>NZ_JAGQDB010000130.1:0-5042 GCF_024346495.1 Cyanobium sp. A1C-AMD
TATATCGTTTCCTGTCTTCTAGGGCTGGAGCACAAAGGAAGCCAAGCCACCTTTGTGGTTCTGTAGCTGTTCGTAGCCCAGTGGGAAATTTTGGGGGAAATGAGTGGGAATGGCTTGGAATCTGGCTTTTGAGATTTTCTGGTTCTCAAACTTCAAGCCCACTCAAGGATCTCTTGGTGATCGAGCACAACCTCGATGTGATCCGTTGTGCCGACTGGATCATTGATCTCGGACCCGATGGGGGAGATAAGGGCGGCGAGATCGTGGTGACGGGAACTCCTGAAGAGGTGGCGGAGCATCCCACCAGTCACACGGGCAGATACCTCAAGCAAGTGCTGGAGCAGCATCCGCCTGAGGTCTTGGCAGGTTGAGTGGTGGTTTGAGGGAGATGTTGGAGGAGTAGGGGAAGGGCTGGGAGTGGCTTGGGTGGTGGCTACTCGAAAGGGGTGACAACTTTGCTGAAACCGGCGGGCTGGAGGGAAGTGGAATAAATTTAGCAATAATGCGGTAGAGCAGAGGGCTGCTTTGCGCTTCACGTCCTGATTTCTTTAATCCTTTCTGAGTGAGTTGATTCTTATGACTGCTTCCCCGGTCGAGTCATTAACACGTGAGCCCTATACACCTATCATAATCGAGGCGGCCGGTATAATTAAACTTTCAAGCGATAGCCAGGGGATATGCAGCGTTCAGAGCACCCTGCCAACTCAATTGTCCAATGATAGTGTTAACGCACCAAAGGAGCAGCTTGACAGCGGACTCATCCGCCAAAAGTATAGAGACTTGGGCTACGGGTTTGAATCCCAGTCTGGCGATGTGCTTTCAGTTCTGTATACTGGTAGGCTAGTAGATGGTACTGTATTTGACACCAATACGACGGCGGGAAGATCTGAGTTTTCCTTTGTACTGGGTTCAGGGCAGGTCATTCAGGGCTTTGATCTTGGCCTAATAGGGGCAAGCCTTGGAGACATCTATCACCTTGAAATTCCTGCCAGCCTCGGGTATGGGTCTAGGGCAACTGGTTCAATCCCAGCGAATAGCACCCTTCTGTTTGATGTGGAAATTCGGGGGATTTCAAGGGGGTCTGCGCAGCTTACCTATCAAAATGCAATTGGAAATACTGTTGATACGTTTACCCTCAAGAAGGACGGTATTCCAGTCCATACGGAAACGCTTGGCAGTGAATGGATGATTATAGCTGCGGAACGGATAAATGAAGCTAATCAAATTCTCTGGAAAAATATACCCACGAACAAGCTGCTTGTATGGGCTTTTGACTCAAGCTGGAACTGGACCAGCTCAAGCGCCTTGATTGAGCCCTCAAGTGGTAAGGGGAAAGAGGTGGAATCGCAGTTTGGGGTTGATACCAATAGCGATGGCTCGATTTTCGTCTACAAGACGGGCACGACGACGACCTCAGTTGATGTCATGACGGGATCCAGTGCTGATGAGTTTTTTGCGCCATTGGGCGTCGGCACAACCGGCGCTGATCGCATTATTGTTGGTGGAGGAAAGAATCAAATTCAACTACAAGCATCAAGTGGTGCTAATCTTTATGCTAATAGTAAACAGTCTGACTTTTTGGTGGTTGAAGATTTTAATGCATTGACGGACCAGTTGCTATTAGAGCCAGCCCAGGCTTATGGTTACTACCTTGCTAATCTTGGTCAAGAGTCTGGCCTGGCAATTTATGAAGACAATAATAAGGATGGGCAATATAATGTTAACGACGATGAGGTTATCGTTTGGTTGAAGGGAGTGACTGCAATGCCAGCCATTTCTTTTGGAGCTGCCACCTTTGCTGTTTCAGGTACTGCCCAGGTTGGTCAAGTTCTTACGGTTGCCAAAACAGCGGATGATCCTGATGGCAATGGCACCTTTGCCTACCAGTGGCAATCATCAACGGATGGCACCACGTGGGGCAACATCGGCACCAATGCGGCCACTTATACCATCGCCGCTGCAGAACAGAGCAAGCAGGTGCGGGTACGGGTGTTCTATACCGATGCCCAAAACTTCAGGGAATCACTAACTGTTGCTGCTGGAACGGTTGCTGTGCTTAATAACGGCAATGGTACTCCTGGTGAGATCTCTGGTAGTAGTGCTTTCCAAGAAGGTGTCACCCTCACCGCTCCTGTAGTAACTGGTGATCCAGATGGCGATGCGACCAATCCCAACTACGCCTACCAGTGGTACAAGGGCAGCACTGCCATCCCAAATGCCACAGCATCCACCTACGCCGTTCCTGCATCTGGTGCTGGCACCTATAAGGTTGCCGTAACCTACACCGATGCTCAAGGGTTCACTGCAACACTCGATTCACCTGATCAGATCATCACTGCAAGCAACATACCTGCCTACACTATTAGTACCCCATCAACACTCAGCGAAGGTGCGGTGCTCACCACCAGAGTTGCGACAACCAAAGCCAAATCACGGACAACCCTCTATTACTCCTTAAGTGGAGCAGGGATCACCTCTGATGATTTCTCCAAAGGTGCCCTATCTGGTTCGGCAAAGGTCGATACCAAGGGAGCATTTAAAATTTTTCATACCATTAAGAGCGATCTAAAGACAGAAGGCGATGAAACTTTAAACATAAAACTCTTTTCGGATAGCAAGCGTTCAGTTCAAGTTGGATCCACAGTGTCAGTCTTGATATCAGATACCTCAACGCTCCCACTTCAGGTTCCATTTAATGGAACAAAGAGTGCCGATACTCTCACGGGAAACTCTGCGAATAACACAATTTCAGGACTGGGTGGTGCAGATATCCTTGCTGGTGCTGAGGGAGCAGACATCTTCAAGTATGCCCTAAAAGATTCATTGCTATCTGGATATGATAAAATCACTGATTTTGCTATTGGGCTGGACAAAATTGACGGTCCCAAAGTTGTTAGTGTATTAAACCTGAAGGAACTTGGGGCAGTTGCCTCTTTAGATCAATCTGGTATTGCTGCAGTTCTTTCAAGCGCCAGCTTTACAGCAAATGGTGCTGCAACATTCTCATTTTCTTCTGCATCTATTACCCGAACCTTCCTTGCTCTTAATGACACCAAGTCTGGTTTCTCCAGTGCTACTGATGCAATTATTGAAATCACTGGATATTCTGGCAGTCTGACTGGTCTGGCGATTATCTAGGCGGGCATAAGACCCAACTCACTCTCACAATCCTGAATATCCGCCAAAAGATCACCCAGAAGCATTCGCACCTACAATGACTGCTCTGAGTTACTTGCCGTTTTAGAAGACTCCCCAGCAATCGGCATTGATAATTTCCAGTTCCTTTAAATGGATAGGTGGTCTTCAACTGGAACAATATCAAGGGCATCTCACAGGACCGTGACGCCTGTGGTGATCTGGTCAAGGGTCAGCAGAGCACTATTCCTCCACCACCTCCAACAAATCCTCAATCCCACAATCCAGCACAGTCACGATCTTCCCCGCCAAATCCAAGGAAAGTGCTGATGCCGCCTTTTGATCGTTCCGTGCCAGTCGGGTGATAGTCGTTGCCGCCACTCCTGCCGCAACTGCCAGACCATTCATCGTGATTGCCTTCTCACCCGCTTCCGCACGACGCAGATTTGCCTTAGCGAGTGCCTTGGCGAGGGTGAGTCTTACGTGCTTTGCCATAAGGAGCACAATACCTCAAGTGCCCTAGCATACAAGTCCAGTGCCAGGCACTAATGAGGCAGCACTACCTCCAGAAGGACGAAACCCAGTAGTCCCGCTGACGTGGACCCCAAAACCTGAACCAATGCTTATGAGAGCTTCCCCACCAGCCAGACTTGGCAAAGAGAAGCTCCATGAAAGTCAAACGCCACAGCCCCGAGCAGATCATTCGCAAGCTGCGCACCGCTGAGCAGCTTTTGAGCCAGGGTCAGGCCGTCTCTGACGTCTGCCGAGCCCTGGAGGTATCACCAGCGACTTATCACCGCTGGCAGCAGCTTTACGGGGGAATGAAAGCTAGTGAGGCAAAACGCCTCAAGGAGCTGGAACAGGAGAACAGCCGGCTAAAGCGGTTACTCGCCGATGCAGAGCTCGACAAGGCCATGCTTAAGGAGCTTGCCGAGGGAAACTTCTGAGCCCGGAACGTCGTCGCAGGGCCGTGATGGTTTTGCAAGATCGATTCCGGGTTTCCCAGCGGCGGGCTTGCCGTTTAGCGGGCCAGAACCGCAACACACAACGGCGGCCTACGCCTATTGCAGACATCGAGGAAGGGAAACTGCGCAGCCGGATCAGGGAGCTGGCGAGGCGCCATGGGCGTTGGGGCCGCCGCTTGGTTTACCGCCGGCTGCGGCTTGACGGCTGGAGCGTCAACCACAAGCGGGTACAAAGGATCTGGCGGGAGGAGGGGCTCCAGCGGCCCCTGCCGCGCAAACGAAAGCGCTCTCGTCCCCCAGGCGGCTCAAGGGAGCTGCTGAGAGCCGAATATCCGCATCACGTGTGGGCGATCGACTTCCAGTTCGACCAGACGATGGATGGCCGCAGATTGAAATTCCTCAATGTTATCGATGAATTCAGTCGTGCTTGCTTGGCCATTCGTGTCGGCAGGCGTTGCAAAGCAGTGGATGTGATTTCTACTATTGAGCAACTGCTCAGTCAGCATCCAGCCCCCACCCATCTACGGATGGACAATGGTCCCGAGTTTATTGCCAATGCCCTGCAAGAGTGGTGCATGGGCAATGGATCCGCCACTGCCTATATCCCGCCAGGGTCACCATGGGAGAATCCATTTGTGGAGTCATTCAATGGCCGCCTAAGGGATGAGTTCTTAAATGTTGAACTATTTGCATCACTGACTGAGGCCAAGGTGTTGGCAGAACAGCACCGAATCGAGTACAACGTCTACAGACCGCATTCGGCTCTCCAGGGGCGTACGCCCCTGGAGGTCATCCAGCAATGGAAGGCGGCCTGATCAACCCACTAGCTCTCATAAGGACTGGAGCAGCAAAGGGGGTCACGTCACAGTCAGAAGATGACTGCTTGGAAGCTGATTGCGAAGCTCCGTTCATCCACTATGAACCCTAATCGCTGAATTGGAA
>NZ_JAGQDB010000131.1:0-5030 GCF_024346495.1 Cyanobium sp. A1C-AMD
TCGGCAATCGGCCGGAAGCGGCGCACCTGATCGGCATAGGTGGCGCTGAGCTGGTGGTAGATCACCTCGGGAGTGGCGTCGGCCTGGAGGGCGGCGATGTCCTGCCAGCGCTGGATCGCTTCTCGGTGATCGCCATGGGCAACGCAGCGCTCAGCCTCCTGAATCAGTAGGGGCCGGTGGGGCTGGAGGCCACCGGGCAGAGCATGGTCGAGGGCGGCCTGCAGGTGATCGAGGGCGGGATCGGGCTGATCAGCCAGCAGGAAGGCGCGGCCCAGGTGCACAGCGGCAGCGGCATAGGCGGCCTTGGCTTTGGAGTTGCAGACACTTTCAGCGGCCATCGCAGAGGGTTTCTGGTGGTGAAGGGCGGCAGGAACCTCACGAACTGCAGTCCAGATCAGGCCTGCGTGCTCGGCGGTCTGAGCTCCTCCAGCAACACCGCCAGGGCCTCACTCAGTTGGAGCCTGTTGCGGGAGGTGTCTGCAAGGAGGAATCGGCATTGAGCAGCAAGGCATCGAGCCTCGATTCGAGCGCGGCGAGCCGTTCGTTCTCTTTCCTCAGCAGCTCGATCTCGCTCTTCAGCAGCTTCAAGCGCTTGTCCCGTTCGAGCTCTCTCTGCTCGAACTCGCTCTCGAGCAGCTTCGACCGCTTCTCGCTTTCGAGCGATTCGATCCTCAGCTGCCTCGTTCGCAGCTCGATGTCGTAAACGGGACGCCAGTTGAACATCGCCAACAAGCGCCGCCAGGGCGGCAAGGTGCAGACCCATGTTGATCTGTCAGAAAAGCCCCTGCTCATGGGCCGGGAGACTGAGGAAGCGGGAGAGCTTGTCATCCCCGTAGTTTGCGGTAAACGAAATCAGAAGCAGCAGCGAACCGGCCAGAAGAGTTGACCATCCCTGGCGATCCAGCAGCCGGGGCTGCGGCACTAAAGCGGGCAGCGCTGAACGGTTTTGAGATGTCATCACCGTAGCGAGGGCGCACTAAGACCGATCGCCTCACAGTACGCATGCACTATCGCAGGCAGCTTCCGTGCTTTCGCTGATTCACAAGCGACCAGCTACCTGCGGCGGGCTGACCGCGCCAATCATCAGCCGCCCTCGGCGGGCACCAATCACCCCAGCTCGCCATAATCTCACCCCATGAGCCCCGGCAGCCAGTAAACCCCCACCCGCAGCCGCTGGATGCGCGCCGGCCGCGAGTGCATGGCGGCGGACGACTGGGCCGGCGCCATCCGCGCCTACGGCCAGGGGCTCATGGACCAGCCCCTGCTGGGCATGCACTACGCGGCCAACCTGGAGCGGGCCCGCAGCCAATACCGACAAGAACGCCGCACCATTAATCAACAAGGCCCGGCCCACACCCAGGTGGTGGTGGCCGCAGCCGAGCTGAGCCACAACGCCGCCGGCCGCGCCTTCACGCTGGCGCAGCTCTATCAACACCTGGGCCATCCGGTGGCGCTGCTGGGCAGCCACTTCCCCCAGTGGGGCCGCGAGCTGTGGGAGCCCATCCAAACGGCGGTAACCAAAGCCCAGCTGCCGGTGCACACCTTTGTGGCCGAGCACGAACCCCGCTATGTGGAGCAGGCCTTTGCGCTGGTGCTGCAGCACCCGGCCGATCTGGTGCACCTGAGCAAGCCGCGGCTGCCGGCGGTGGTGATCGGCCTGCTCTACAAGCTGCTCTGGGGGACGGCGGTGCTGGTGGACATCGACGATGAGGAGCTGTGCTTTGTAGGCGAGCGCCAGCCGATCACGCTCGATGGCCTCAAGCGGCGGTGGATCTGGCCCAGCGGTTTGACGGGGTTACGACGGCCAACGAGCCGCTGCAGGGGCGCTATGGAGGCACGCGAGGATTCGGGGTGACTCCTCTCGCAGCTGCCAGGGGTTGCAGCCTGCCGAGTGGGCCGGGCCAGTCGCTGCCAGGGGCTCATGAAACCCGCAGGGATCTCACGAATTGCAGCCCTGCGGGAGCAGGAGCTTCAGCTGCCGTGATCTTCCAGCCAGGCCGCTAAGTCTGCTGGCCCGCTGAAGTCGAGCAGCGCCTCGGCCAGGGCTTCCAGCTGCTCCAGCGGGAGTGCCTGGATGCAGGCGCTGGTGGCCTCGCTGAGGGGGCCGCAGCGGCGGCTGAGCAGGCGCAGGGTGACTGTGGCTTCACCGAGGGCACGGCCACGCACCTCTCCTTCCTGCCGGCCCTGCTCAAACCAGTCGCGCACGGCGCGGGTGTGGAGAAGGTCTTTGGCTGGGATACCGAGCAGTTTCATGATCTGAGCTTCTGTTTGGTCTTTGAGCCTTTGAACAACGATAGGCAGAACAGCCGAAAGCAGATCCGGCCGCCGCTCCAGGATCTGCTGAGTGCTGGCTTGTAGCTCAGCCTCAGGCCGCACCGGCAGCGTGAACAAAGCGAGCATGGGATCAAGATCCTGCTTGCGACTGAGCTCTTCCAGGCTGAGGGTCCGCACCTGCTGCCAGAACTGGGCCAACGGCAGGGGCGGCCGTTCGGTACCCAGGCGCAGACGGCTGTGGGGCATGACCACCACCATGGCCACGTGCTCAACGTGGGGATGTTGCTGGAGAAAGCGAGCTGTTTGAGCAAACAGACGGTGCTGGAAGCCTGAATCACTGAACATCTGCACCTCCAGCAGCACCACCGGCCGATCCGGCGTGCCGGCCTCCCCGCTTCTGGGCCAGAACGCACCGTCGAGCCGATGGTTCGCCGCTTTGAGCTCCGGCGCGTCAAAGCGGTACAGCGCATCACCCGGGGAGTCGGGCCCTAGCGAGGGCGCCGCAGAGGCCCCATGCGGCAGCAGCAACGCGATCAGATCCGGTGCGCTCTGGAACAGCCCATAGAACCAGTGATCGGTTTTCAAGCTTCCCCATCCGGCACAGCTCAGCCCTCCAATCCGATCACTGCATAGTACGGCTGCACTACTGCGGCCAGCATCCGTGCTTCCACGGATTCGCGAGCACGCTCGTCTGCCTGCGGCGGGCGCGCCCCTTCAGCCAACCAACACCCAGCGGTGGGCACCGGCCCACCCCCTGCACCCCACCCCCAGCCGCCAGAGCCTCACCGCATGCCCGCCAGAGCCCCAGACCCCGCCGCCGCGCCCAACCGCAGCCGCTGGATGCGCCAGGGCCACGAATGCATGGCGTCGCGCGACTGGGCCGGGGCAATCCGCGCCTAGGGCCAGGGGCTGCTGGAGCAACCCCTGCTGGGCATGCACTACGCCGCCAACCTCGAGCGTGCCCGCAGCCACTACCGCCAAGAACGCCGCACCATCAACCACCAAGGCCCAGGCCACACCCAGGTGGTGGTGGCGGTGTCAAGCGACATCCGGAATTGGTCCTCCGGCGACACGAAAACTGGACCAGCGCCGACACCAAAAGTGAGCCATCCGGTGGCGCTGCTGGGCAGCCATTTCCCCCAGTGGGGCCGCGAGCTGTGGCAGCCCATCCAAACAGCGGTAGCTAAAGCCCAGCTGCCGGTGCACAGCTTTGTGACCGAGCACGAACCCTGCTACGTCGAGCAGGCATTTGCGCTGGTGCTGCAGCACCCGGCCGATCTGGTGCATCTGAGCAAGCCGCGGCTGGCGGCGGTGCTGGTGGACATCGACGATGAGGAGCTGTGCAATGCGTGCGAGCGCGAGCCGATCACGCTCGATGGCCTCAAGCGGCTGTGGACGCGGCTGGCGGTGGATCTGGTCCAGCGGTTTGATGGGATCACCGTGGCCAACGGGCCGCTGCAGAGTGCGTGAGCAACTGAGCGCCAGGGATTGATTCGGGGTGACTCCTCTCGCAGCCGCCAGTGGTTGCAGCCTGCCGAGTGGGCCGGGGCCGGCGCTGCCAGGGACTCAAAACCAGCAGGCACCTCACGACTTGCAGCCCAGCTCAGGCCCTAAGTGTTAGGCGGCGGCCTGAGTTCTTCCAGCAAAACCGCCAGGGCTTCACTCAGTTGGAGCCGGTTGCGGGAGGTGTCTGCGAGGAGGAATCGGCATTGAGCAGCAAGGCATCCATTCTGGATTCGAGCGCAGCGAGTCGTTCGTTCTCTTTCCTCAGCTGCTTCGTACGCTTCCTGCTTTCGAGTTCTCTCTGCTCGATGTCGTAGACGGGACGCCAATTGAACATCGCCAACAAGCGCCGCCAGGGCGGCAAGGTGGAGACCCATTCCGACCTGCTCATGGGCCGGGAGTCTGCGGAAGTGGGAGAGCTTGTCATCGCCGTAGTTGGTGGTGAACGAAATCAGCAGCAGCAGGGAACCGGCCACAAGCGTTGACCATCCCTGGAGATCCAGCAGCCGGGGCGGCGGGACTGGAGCAGGCCGCTCCGGAAGGCCTTCAACATCTGACATCACCGTAGCCAGGGCGCATCCATCCCGATGAAGCCATGGTACTGCAGTACTAGCTGCGATGGGTGCGTGGTTTCGCGGGTTGAAGCCGAGCGGAAGTGCTGAGCTAACGGCGGGCCTGGTGTGGGAGATGCGTGCAGCGACGCTAACTGGATTCGCGATTTCAGACACCAGATGTGGTGTGGTTTTGGGCTGAAACTAAGAGCGTCGCGGACAGCTTGACCGGGGGCAGAGAGCCACAGCACGGGTGGCCGCTGGACCGCGCTGCTCAGAGCACCTGGGGCGACTCAGGGCTGGTGGCGGGCGCACCCCCTTCAGCCAACCAACACCCAACGTCGGGCACCAGCCCCCCCATCCGCCATAGCCTCACCCCATGCCCGCCAGCGCCCCAGACCCCGCCGCCGCCCCCAACCGCAGCCGCTGGATGCGCCAGGGCCGCGAGTGCATGGCGGCGCGCGATTGGGCCGGCGCGATCCGCGCCTACGGCTAGGGGCTGATGGAACAGCCCCTGCTGGGCATGCACTATGCCGCCAACCTGGAGCGCGCCCGCACCCAATACCGTCAAGAACGCCGCACCATCAACCAGCAGGGCCCCGCCCACGCCCAGGTGGTGGTGGCAGCAGCCGAGCTGAGCCACAACGCCGCCGGCCGCGCCTTCACGCTGGCGCAGCTCTATCAACACCTGGGCCATCCGGT
>NZ_JAGQDB010000132.1:0-5027 GCF_024346495.1 Cyanobium sp. A1C-AMD
ACAGGCCCTAGAAGGCTTTGCCGATGGCAGCGAACCCGCCAGCGCACCACCCCCCTTACGGCGCAAGGAGCTGCTCAGCCAGTGTGAGGAGCTGCTTAGCCAGTTGCAGTGGGATCCGAGCCAGGGTCGTGCCTTCCTTGAGGAACACTTTGCGTTAGCCAGCCGCCAACTACTTAGCGACAGCCAACTACTGCAATTTAATATCTTGCTGGAAAGTGAGTGGCTCGCCCGCAATGATGCGCCAGGGACGTCACCTTGAAAGAGACGACGCTCGATTTAGCAATGGAGGCGCACCAACTGGGCCCCCAGGTTCAAGCGGGTTTGATTGGCATAGGCCTCCCGCTCCAGTTGCCGCTCCTGCTCCGATGCCTGGCTGTAGACAGATTCATTCAGCACACCATTTAGGTGATCGGGCAAGGCCGAGGGCAGGCCCAGGGGCCGGGGGCGGGAACGCAATCCCCGGTTACTGCAGCTCTGGGCAACGTGAATCGCTTCATGGTTGAGCACCCGGGCAAACTCCACACTGCCCTTAGCCACCACCCGGGGCTGAATGCGCAGGGTGCGTGCTGCCGGGTCCCATTCCCCCGCCGCCCCAGGCTTGCGGGGCTGACCCAGCTCCAGACGCACCCCGGCTTTGGCCAGCACCACGAGCAGCTCACCGATCGCCAGGCGCTCGGCCCCAAAGCTGGGCGGGTTGGCGATCAAGGCCCGCAGCTCCGCCACAGACAGCCTGGGTTCGTTGGCCCGGCGGCGGTAGTGGTAACGCACCGCACCACTGGGAAGGGTTTCAGCCCGCGGCAGCCACTGACGATCAGCTGTAGCCAGTCGCTGCAGCAAAGCCGCCTCCTGTTCAGGCAGCAGACCCGCCGCCTGGGCCGTTGGGCGCGCAGGCTCGCTTGCCAAGCAAGCCCCCAGCAGAGCCAGCAAGCCGCCCAGCGCCAACACGGCTGGCGCCTTAGCCAGCCGGTTAGTAGGGAACAGCCTCTTGGTGTTGCACAGCCGGTTGGTGTTGAACAGCCGGTTGGTGTTGCACAGCCGGTTGGTGTTGCACAGCCAGTTGGTCTTGGATAGAAAGTGAAGTCGAAGCAGAAGTTGACGGCAACCAACACCACTCTGGTGCCAGTTGCGAAGATCGGAGCCTTCTGAGATTCCCTGACCCCATGCCCCTCACCGCCCTGGTGCGCCAGCTGCAGCAGGTGCCCCTCACCGGCGAGGTTTTGCTGCGTCTGCAGCGGGCCGACCGCCTGCGGCTCAGTGGGGCGGGGCGCAGTGCGCGGGCCCTGGTGAGCAGCGCCCTGGCCGGGGCTGCCGAGGCACCCTTGCTTGTTCTGGTTCCGACCCTGGAGGAAGCGGGCCGCTGGGCAGCGCTGCTGGAGCTGATGGGGTGGAACAGCTGCCAGCTCTACCCCACCAGCGAGGGCAGCCCCTACGAGCCCTTTGACCCCACCAGCGAAATCACCTGGGGCCAGTTGCAGGTGCTCAGCGAACTGCTGGATGCCCCCCGCCGCCTGGCAATCGTGGCAACGGAAAGGGCCCTGCAGCCGCACCTGCCGCCTCCCGAAACCCTGCGGGATCAATGCCTGAGCCTGCGCAAGGGCGACACGATCGACCTTGAACAGCTCGCCACCACCCTCAGCCGGCTGGGCTACGAACGGGTGCCCACCATCGAGCAGGAGGGCAGCTGGAGCCGTCGCGGCGACATCGTTGATGTGTTTCCAGTGAGTGCCGAGCTGCCCGTGCGGCTGGAGCTGTTTGGCGAAGAACTGGAGAAACTGCGGGAATTCGATCCCGCCTCCCAGCGCTCCCTAGACGCCATCGAGGTGGTGCGACTCACACCCACCGGCTACGGCCCCCTGATCGCCGATGCCCTGCGCGAGTCGATGCCGGATGGGCTCGAGCAAATGCTCAGCCCTGAGGCCCTCGAGCAGCTACTCGAAGGGGGCACCCCGGAGGGCATGAGGCGGCTGATGGGCCTGGCCTGGCAGCAGCCGGCCTCCCTACTGGATTATTTGCCGGCCCACACCCTCATCGCCATCGATGAGCGGCGCCACTGCCTTTCCCATGGCCAGCAGTGGTTTGACCATGCCTGCGACCACTACGCCGACGTGGTGCAGGAGCTGGAACTAGATGCCAGCGCGGCGCCAACCATCCTGCCGCCGCTCCTGCATCGCCCCGCGGCAGACGCCCTGGAGCAGGCGGAGGTGTTTGCCGGTTTCGATCTGGCCGAGCTGCACGAAACCGACAACCACCCCAACAGCTTTGACCTGGCCTCCCGCTCGGTGCCGGCCTATCCCAATGCCTTCGGCAAGCTGGCCGGCCTGGTGAAGGGCTTTGTGGCCGAGAAAGCCACGGTCTGGCTGCTGTCGGCCCAGCCCTCGCGGGCGGTAGCCCTGCTGGAGGAACACGACTGCGTCACCCGCTTCGTGCCCAATCCGGCCGACTTTCCGGCCATCGACCGACTGGTGGAGCAGGCCACGCCGGTGGCCCTGAAAACCAAGGGCACGGCCGAGATCGAAGGGCTGCAGCTGCCGGCCTGGCGGCTGGTGCTGGTCACCGACCGGGAGTTCTTTGGCCAGCACGCCCTGGCCGCCAGCGGCTACGTGCGCCGGCGCCGCAAGGCTGCTAGCCGCACCGTGGATCCGGGCAAGATGCAGCCGGGCGATTTCGTGGTGCATCGCAACCACGGCGTCGGCAAGTTTCTGAAGCTGGAAAAGCTGGCGATCGGCGGCGAATCCCGCGACTACCTGGTGGTGCAATACGCCGACGGCCTATTGCGGGTTGCCGCCGACCAGCTGGGCAGCCTCGGCCGGTACCGCGCCAGCACCGATGCGCCTCCAGAGCTCAACCGCATGGGCGGCACGGCCTGGGCCAAGGCCAAGGAGCGCGCCAAAAAGGCCGTGCGCAAGGTTGCGGTGGATCTGGTCAAGCTCTACGCCGAGCGCCACCAGGCACCGGGCTTCGCCTTCCCCGCCGACGGCCCCTGGCAGCACGAACTCGAAGACTCCTTCCCCTACGAGCCCACCCCCGACCAGGTGAAGGCCATCGCCGATGTCAAGCGGGATATGGAGCAGCCCCAGCCGATGGACCGGCTGGTGTGCGGCGACGTGGGCTTCGGCAAAACCGAGGTGGCGATCCGGGCCATCTTCAAGGCCGTCACGGCGGGCAAACAGGTGGCGATGCTGGCCCCCACCACGGTGCTGGCGCAGCAGCACTGGCGCTCCCTTTCGGAGCGCTTTGCGCCCTACCCGATGAAGGTGAGCCTGCTAAACCGCTTCCGCACCACCGCCGAACGCAAAACAATCCTGGAAGGCTTGGGCGCAGGCACGGTCGATGTGGTGGTGGGCACCCACCAGCTGCTCTCCAAAAGCACCGGCTTCAAGCAGCTGGGTCTGCTGGTGGTGGATGAGGAGCAGCGCTTTGGCGTCAACCAGAAAGAAAAGATCAAGGCGCTGAGAAAAGACGTAGACGTGCTGACCCTCTCCGCCACGCCGATCCCCCGCACCCTCTACATGAGCCTTTCCGGCGTGCGGGAGATGAGCCTGATCACCACACCGCCGCCGCTGCGCCGGCCAATCAAGACCCACCTGGCCGCCCTCGATGAGGAGGCGGTGCGCAGCGCCATCCGCCAGGAGCTCGACCGCGGCGGCCAGATCTTTTACGTGGTGCCGAGGGTGGAGGGTATCGAAGACGTGGCCTCCGGCCTGCGGCTAATGATCCCGGGCCTGCGGCTGCTGGTCGCCCACGGCCAGATGGCCGAAGGCGAGCTGGAGAGCGCCATGGTGGCCTTCAACGCCGGCGAAGCAGACCTGATGCTCTGCACCACGATCGTGGAGAGCGGCCTTGACATCCCCAGGGTGAACACGATCCTGATCGAGGACGCCCACAAGTTCGGCCTGGCCCAGCTTTATCAGCTGCGGGGCCGGGTGGGCCGCAGCGGTATCCAGGCCCATGCCTGGCTGTTTTATCCCGGCAATGCCTCCCTGAGCGAAGCGGCACGGCAACGGCTGCGGGCGATTCAGGAATTCGCCCAGCTGGGATCGGGCTACCAGCTGGCCATGCGCGATATGGAGATCCGTGGCGTCGGCAACCTGCTGGGGGTGGAGCAGAGCGGCCAGATGGAAACCATCGGCTTCGACCTTTATATGGAGATGCTGCAGGAGTCGCTGGCTGAAATCCAAGGCCAGGACATCCCAGTGGTGGAAGACACCCAGATCGACCTGCCTGTGACCGCCTTCATCCCAGGCGATTGGATCACGGAAAACGACGAGAAGATCGCCGCCTACCGGGCCGCCGCCGAGTGTGGCGGCAAGGAGGAGTTGCTGGAGCTGGCCACCGGCTGGGTGGATCGCTATGGCGCCATTCCGGCGCCGGTGATCTCGCTGTTGCAGCTGATGGAGCTGAAGCTGGTGGCCAAGCGCTGCGGCTTCTCCCGCATCAAGCCGGAAAAACCCAACATCGCCCTGGAAACCCCCATGGAGGAGCCCGCCTTCCGCCTACTGCGCCAAGGCCTGCCCCAACACCTCCATGGCCGCCTGGTGTTTCAGCCCGGATCGGGCGCCACTGCCAAGGTGCTGGCCCGGGGCCTAGGGGTGCTGCCTGCTGAGAAGCAGCTCGAGGAGCTGATGGGCTGGCTCAACCAAATGGCCGAGCAGATACCAGGCAGCGATGGCCTCACCGAGGTCCAACGGCGCGAGCAGCTCAAGGCCCGCAACGAAGAGGTGCTGGCGGTGTAGGCGCCGCAAGCGAGCCGGCCTTGGGCCCAAGGACCCCTTAATCCGACCAGGTCCCGCAAAAATCCGTTACATTCATGAGAAGTTGTGTAACGGCGATCCATGGGCGAAGTGATCGGAGCGGGTTCAGGCCTAGGTGGCGGGTTCAGTCTCGTTTCTGGAGTGGTGAGCCTCCTGGCGATCGGCATGTACGCCCTGCTTCAACCTGGTCCCGGCAACAACAACGATGACGACGATTCCGGCCCAGGCGGTGGACTGATGCAGCCGGTAGCCTGATTTCGGCTAGTTATGCGCTTG
>NZ_JAGQDB010000014.1:0-34113 GCF_024346495.1 Cyanobium sp. A1C-AMD
TTGCGCAGCTCAGCAGCGTTCTTGCTACCAAATACCTTGCAGACTGATGCTTTGAGCTCGGTCAGCGTGATAACTGGTTCTGGGAAAGGCTTTCCGTTAATTAACTCTGCAAACGCCAACAGGCTTTCGGCATCCGGAGCCCCAGCCGAGAGTATCTCTTCGATCCTTGTTAAGACCGCAGTCCGATCGAGCTTCTTGCGCGTTGGCGTCTTGGTGGCCACGGCTCAGTAGGGCTGATTGCCTTTGATAACCCACCGAACGCCTCCACGGGGGGATTTGTCATCACCTGTTCGCCGGGGGATTAGAAGCCAATGCGCATGAAATACCGAATGCCCCGGCGTCTCGCCTGATTTCAGCCCCCCCCTTGCGTAGAGCAAGCCTTCCCGTCGGCCTTATGACGACCCGGGATCGCCAGGCTGTGCCCCTCGCTCACCGGGTAGATGTCGCTGCTGTGCCGCCCCATCGGCCTGGGGCGTTTATCCTTTTGTTTATACGTCTGATTCTCATGGCCGCCACCCCTTCCCGGCAGGCCCTGCGCCGCTGGGGCAACAGCCTCGGTATCCGCTTGCCCGCATCCATCGCCCGGGATGCTCAGCTGCAGGAGGATCAGGCCGTGGAACTCTCCGTTGTGGAGGGAGGCGTGATGATCAGGCCCGTGCAGCGACGCCTGTCTCTGGCAGAGCGGCTAGCAGCGTACGAGCCCATGGCTGGCGAACCCACCGAAGCAATGGCCTTCCATCCGCTCGGTGCTGAGGTCACCGAGTGAGTCCCCGCCAAGTGGTTCAGGGCTGGGTGCCCGATCGCGGCGACGTGATCTGGATCGACCACAACCCCCAGGCTGGTCGGGAGATGAAGGATCACCATCCCTTTGCCGTCTTGTCCACAGCTTCCTTCCACACCAAGGTGGGCTTAGTGGTGGGCTGCGCCATGACTTCAGCGCCCTACAACCGTGGTTCCACCCTTGCTGTGGACCTGGGCCCCATCCCCGATCGGCCCGATTCCCACAGCTATGTGCTGTGCCAGCAACTCAAATCCTTCGACTGGCGCGCCAGGGGCGCTCGTCCCCATCCGATTGGGCGACTGCAGGACTCCCAGCTGGAGGAGGTGTTGGCGGTTGTTGGGCAAATCCTTGGGTTTGTCGTCTGAGCCATAGGACGCCAGTTGACGCGCCCTCGATCAGGACCTGCTCGATCGGCCCAATCGCTCAAGCTGAGGCCTCCATCCCTAGCCTCCACTGATCCCTGCCGGCCAGAACCCGCGAGCCCCGTGAGCACCACTTCGATCACATCCTTCGCTGAGTTCGCGCAACGGGCTGATTATTCGCTGCTGGAGTCGCTGCAGGCAGATCCCCAGGCCACCCTGGATGGCCACGATCACCGCCCCCGCCAGGTGTTCTCGGGCCATTACGTGCCGGTCACACCCACGCCCCTGCCAGTGCCCGCCTATCTGGCGCACAGCCACAGCCTGTTCCAGGAGCTGGGCCTTAGCGATTCCCTGGCCCACGACGAGGCCTTCCTGCGGCTGTTTTCCGGCGACATCAGCGTGGCGCGGCAGCCCATGCGCCCCTACGGCTGGGCCACCGGCTATGCCCTCTCGATCTACGGCGCTGAATACATCCAGCAGTGTCCTTTTGGCACCGGCAATGGCTACGGCGATGGCCGGGCCATTTCCGTTTTTGAAGGCGTGTTCAACGGCCAGCGCTGGGAGCTGCAGCTCAAGGGCGGCGGACCTACGCCCTACTGCCGCGGCGCCGATGGTCGGGCCGTGCTGCGCTCCAGCGTGCGCGAATTTCTGGCCCAGGAGTTCATGCACGCCCTGGGCGTTCCCACCTCCCGCTCCTTGACCCTCTATGGATCCGGCGCCGAAACCGTGCGCCGGCCTTGGTATGCGCCGGGGTCCACCTCCTTTGATCCCGACGTGCTGGTCGACAACCCAGCGGCGATCACAACCCGGGTGGCGCCTTCGTTTTTGCGGGTGGGGCAGCTGGAGCTGTTTGCCCGCCGCGTACGCCGCCAGGCCCATCCGGAGGCGCTAAACGAGCTGCGCCTGATCGTGGCCCACCTGATTGAGCGCAACTACCGGCCGGAGATCGATCCGAGCCTGCCCTTCAGCGACCAGGTGCTGGAGCTGGCCGGCCTGTTTCGCACGCGGCTGATTGCCTTGGTGGCCCACTGGATGCGGGTGGGGTTTTGCCAGGGCAATTTCAACAGCGACAACTGCGCTGCCGGTGGCTACACCCTCGACTACGGCCCGTTCGGTTTCTGCGAACGGTTCGATCCCGGCTTCCAGCCCTGGACCGGTGGCGGCGAGCACTTCAGCTTCTTCAACCAACCTTTGGCCGCCGGAGCCAACTACCAGATGTTCTGGTCGGCCCTGCGGCCCCTGCTTGCTGACAACAGCGATGCCCTGGCCCAGCTGGATTCCATCCGTGACGGCTTTGCCGGTGCGATGAACCAGGAGCTCGAGGCGATGTGGGCCCGCAAGCTGGGCCTGGCTGCCCCTGATGCCGCCTTGGTGAACGAGCTGTTGGAGCTGATGCTGCGGTCCCAGGCGGATTACACGATCTTCTTCCGAAGGTTGTCGGAGATTCCTGCCACCACCCCCGAGCACCTCTCAGCCCTCAAGCAGAGCTTCTATGAGCCGAGTTCGGAAGCCCTCGACGCGGCATGGAGCGGCTGGCTGGAGCGTTGGCGTGCCCAGATTGGCGACCTGCTCGAGACCTCCGCAGCCATGAAACGCTGCAACCCCGCCATCACCTGGCGCGAGTGGCTGATTGCACCGGCCTATCAACAGGCGGAGCAGGGCGACACCGCCTTGATTCAGGAGCTGCAAGCGGTGTTCAGCAATCCCTATGAAGCGCCCTCAGCAGAGCTGGCGGCGACCTACGACCGCCTCAAGCCCAGGGAGTTCTTCAACGCTGGTGGGGTGTCGCACTACAGCTGTTCGTCTTGAACACACTTGCCGCCAGCGGCGTTGATCACCACCTCATCGCCGAGCTTCACGGCTGAGAGCAGGAGCTTCAAATCTGGTTCGGCCACGTTCACGCAGCCGCCGGTCACCTTCTGGCCGATGCGTTTGTCGTTGTTGCTGCCGTGAATGGCGAAGCTGTACCAGCGAAACTTGCCGTCGTAGGTGTTGAAAGCGAAGGGCTGCTTGACGCTGTCCACCGGCTCCAGGCTTACGTAGCCGCTGCCGTATTCGCCGATTTCGCCATCGCCGTCGAAGTCGATGGCGTTCATGTTGCCAAAAAGCGTTTTGCGCAGCTCGGCCTCGCTCTTGCCCGACTTGGCGATCAGGCCTGGATCCATCACGAAGGTGTTGCCGCTGAGGATGGCATTCACCCGGAAGCGGCCCAGGGGTGTGTAGCCCTCCTCGAAGCGGCTGCCGGCGCAGGTGATGCCGTTACGGCCGAAACCCACCTTAAAAATGGTGCGGTCCTCGCCCCGTGGCAGCACCCCGAAGCTCCTGGAGGGATCCTTTGGGTCGAGCTCGATCCGGATGGGACCGGTAACTGCGGCCGATCCTGGCTTGGGTTGCTTGTTGGCGGCGCAGCCGAACAGCCCCGTAGCCAGGGCGAGCAGAGCGAGTGTGGAGAAAGGGCGCATCACGGCTCCTGCAGCTACCTCAGCCCACAAAGCGCTTGTAAAGCCAGCGCACAAAGCCGCCGAGCACAGGCACCGGTCCGAAGGTGGGGCCCACGAAGTCGAAGTAGTCGCGGTGGTCGCAGATTTTGCCCTCGCTGTTGAAAAGCAGCCGGGAGGTGCCTGGATACACAAACTCAATGCCCTTGATCTTCAGACCCATCTCCCACTCCACGAAGGCCGAATTGGCTTCGATCGCAATCGCGCCAGGGGTGAGGTAGGTGTCGTCACAGCGTTTCAGCAGGCCCTCCTGGGCTTTGATGTAGGCCGAAATGCCTTCTCTTTCCTGGGTGGGATCGCTGAAGTGCACGTCCTCGGCGTAAAGCTGCCGCCATTGCGCCTCGCTCGGGCCGGGGGCGCCGTAGGGCTTGTTGAACAAGGCGCGCAGCTGGGCAGTGTCCACCGCGGGTAGATCAAGGGCTCAACCCAGGATGCCGCAGGCCTGGAGGTGCGCAAAGGTCAGGGCGACATCCGTGCTGGGCGCCTTTGCGCTCAAGTTTTAGAAAGTTTGATTTGATCAGTTTTCGTGGTCAAATCATTCGGATTTTGCCTATTTGATCATGGAGCAAAGGGCTTGGGGTCTCCAGGGTCGACTAGGATGGATGAGCTCGCAATAATTCAACTAATTTGACGACCGTTAGCGTCATTACTCCGACCAGGCTTTTGCCTGATCGATTGCCTATGCTGAGCAAGCTTAATCGTAGCCTGAACGAAAATAATTGCAGTATTGAACATGTGATTGTCGTTGATGGCAACGACCTCGAAGCCCTGCCTGCCGAGCTTGCCGCCAACGCCACAGTGATTGCTTCTGCCCGGCCGATTGGTCAGGCGGCAGCGCGCAATCTTGGCCTGCTTGTTGCTCGGGGGGAGTGGATCACCAGTGCCGACGACGACGACTGGCTTTACCCCCATTCCATCGACAAGCGCCTGGCCGCAATCAATGGCCAGGCAGGGGCCCAGTGGGCAGCCGGTTATTGCACTGACGATCTCAAAAATGATCCTGCCATTGTGGCCGCTGGGCCATGCCTAGCGGGTGATGTTTGGCGAGCCTGGCCATCCCCCCATGACAGCATTCCCCTGGGGCCAACAACCCTGCTTGTCCAGGCTGCCCTACTCAAGCGTGTCGGTGGCTGGATGGGCCTGCCACAAGGTGAAGATGTAGGCATGATGATCGCGGTTACAAGTAGTGCTCCAGGCGTACTTATTTCCGATTATGTCTATCACATACGCCTACATGTTGGCCAGATGACTAAGTCGGCTTGGTTTGATGATTTGGAGCTTTTGTCGCGCCGATCTGCTTGGGAGCGCGGTCAAACCATTCTTTCTCAGCAGCTTGCAAGTTCATCAGTGCCGCTGATTCGCCAGCGCATTGCCACTCTTTGACGATCTCAAACCTGTGAGCAACCCCTCCCTGCCGCCGATCGCTGGCCGCGAAGCAGAAATCCTCGCCCTGGTGCAGCAGCAGCAGCCTGTATTTCTGCCCACCACCAATCTCAAGCTAGAGCAGCTTCGTTCAGGCTTCGCCTGTGCCCTGCACATGCACCAGCCCACGATTCCAGCCGGTGCCAATGGAGAGCTGATCTCCCACCTCCAATACATGGTTGAGCATCCCGGCGAGGGTGACAACCACAACGCTGAAGCCTTCGCCCATTGCTATCGGCGTTTGGCCGACATCATCCCCCAGTTGATTGCGGAGGGTGCCAATCCGCGGATCATGCTGGATTATTCCGGCAATTTGCTGTGGGGATTCCAGCAGATGGGTCGCCACGACATCCTCGAGGCGCTGCAGCGGCTGGCCTGTGATCCTGCCCTTCAACCCCATGTGGAGTGGCTCGGCACCTTTTGGAGCCATGCCGTGGCCCCCTCCACGCCAATCCCGGATCTCAAGCTGCAGATCCTGGCCTGGCAGCATCACTTTGCGGCCATGTTTGGTGATGAGGCCCTGCAGCGGGTGAAGGGTTTCTCGCCGCCGGAGATGCATCTACCCAACCACCCAGACACGCTCTACGAATTCATCAAGGCCCTGCGGGAGTGCGGCTACCGCTGGCTGCTGGTGCAGGAGCACAGCGTTGAGAATCCCGATGGTTCCGCCCTCAGCCAGGAGCAGAAACTGGTGCCCAACCAATTGGTGGCACGCAGCTCCAGCGGTGAGGTGGCCTCGATCACGGCGCTGATCAAAACCCAAGGCTCCGACACCAAGCTGGTGGGGCAGATGCAGCCCTACTACGAAGCCTTGGGGCGTGGCCCCATACCCCTTGGCGGCAAGTCCGTGCCGGCCCTCGTCTCCCAGATCGCCGATGGCGAGAACGGTGGCGTGATGATGAACGAATTCCCCCAGGCCTTCATCCAGGCCCACCAGCGCATCGCCGCCGAGGGCGGTGGTGCTGGCACGGTGGCTATTAATGGCAGCGAATATCTCGAGTTGCTTGAGGCCGCCGGGGTGTCTGCCGGCGACTATCCGCCGATTCAGGCGGTGCAGCAACACAAGCTCTGGCAGCAGCTGGGCGAGACACCCAACTCTGCAAATGTTGAGGCGGCCATCGCCGAGCTCCAGGCCCGTGATCCCTCCTTCTCGATGGCCGGTGCCTCCTGGACCAACAACCTCAGCTGGGTGGAGGGCTACGCCAACGTGCTGGAACCGATGACCAGCCTCAGCGCGGCCTTTCACCAGCACTTCGATCCCCTGGTGGCGGCCGATCCCTCAGTTACCCAGACCCAGTCCTACCAGCAGGCGCTGCTGCACCTGCTGCTGCTGGAAACGAGCTGCTTTCGCTACTGGGGCCAGGGGGTCTGGACCGACTACGCCAGCGAGATTCACCGGCGCGGCGTCGTCAGCTTGGGCGGTTGAGCGGTATTACCAAGGCAGCACCTCGCCGTTGGCGTGCCAGAAGCCTCCGCTGGTTTCCAGGCTGAGAGCATCAATGCGGGCCAGCAGGCCCCGCACCGCCTCCTCGGGGCTGATGCCCTGGGGGTTGAAGTTGACCATGCGGGTGCGCACCAGCCCCGGGTGTAGCAGTGCCACGGCGATGCCGCGGGGGCGCAGGTCGATCGCCAGGGATCGCCCCGCCATGTTCAGCGCCACCTTTGACATCCGGTAGCCGTAGGAGGAGCCGGAACTGTTGTCGTCAATCGAGCCCATGCGGCTTGTCATCAGCGCCAGCTTGGAACCGGGCTGCAGATTCGGCAGCAGGGCGGCCACGAGCAGCAGGGGCGCCATGGCATTCACCTCAAACTGGCGCCTGAGGCTGTCGCTGTCGAGATGCTCCAGGCGGTTGGTTTCAAGGATGCCGGCGTTGAGGATCACCCCGTCAAGCGGCTGGCCAGCTAGCCGTTGAAGCAGAGAATCAATATCTGCTTCGGCGGTGAGCTCGATCCCCGCCTCAAGGCGCACCCCCAGCGCCTCAAGTTCCGGCGACGGCGTGCGGCAGACGGCGATCACCTGATCGCCGCGGGCCTGTAGTTGTCTGCAGTACTCGAGGCCAATGCCGCTGTTGCTGCCGGTAACTAGGAAAGTAGGCATCGCTGGCCTGCGCAGTTGCTCAAGACAGGCTGATTTAAGCCTGCATCAGCGCCGTCCGTTGACGATCACCGAGTTGCCGCTCCCCCCAGCCGTACCAGGTAGGGCCGGCACCACGGAGGTCTGGCCATCCCACTTGTCGAGGAAGAGCTTGTAGAGCACCTGGTCATCGAGGCTTGAGTTGAGCGTTTCGTAGCGCTTGGCTTCCTGCTCGGCGATCAAGACCTCTGTTTGGGCGCGCAAAAGCTGCTGCTCGGCAATTTGTTTTTGTTCGATAGCGGCGCGGTATTCCTCGGCGATTTGCAGGCCGGTGAGATCGAGTCCCTGCACGCTCACATAATCAAATTTGCGCAGTTCCTCGGCCACCTTCTCCTGCACCAGCTCCGAAATGGAGTTCCATTCGGTGGCGATAGTCACCAACTCGTATTGCGAAAAGACTGATTTGAGTGCCTTCAGTAGTGATGGTTGGATTACGCGCGGATAGATCTGCTGGTCATCTGTGGCGATCGTCTCGTAAATCCGCCCCGCTTCTGCGGGCTTCATGGCGTATTTCACCGTGGCAGTGGCCTGGATCACCTGGAGATCCTTGGTGAGAGTCGAAAACTGCTCCGGTCGCACCTGGGTGCGCACGTCAAACAGCGAAGTGTTCTGCACCAGAGGGGCCTTGATGTTGGCGCCGGGGCTGCGGGGGGTACCGGTGACCTTGCCCAGGGTTGTGACAACGGCCACGTTGCCGGCCGGCACGATGAACACGGTTTGGCTGAGCAGAATCGCGATGCCCACCAACACGGCCGCAATCAGGCTGAGGGTTGCTCCAGGACCATCGGGACTGCCAGCTGAGCGAAGGGGCGACTGCATGAAGGGGCCATTACCAATTGCGAACCCTAGGCAGGTCCGCCGATGAAACAACGGCTCACAAATGGAGATGTCATCGCCCGCAGCAGGCTGCTGTAGCTGACCTGGAAGCGCTGTTCATCGCCCGGCGCCAACGCCTCTGCCGCTCCGCTCACCACCAAGTGGTCGCTGGAGGCGCCCTCGATGCTGATCCCAGGGGCACTAAGACCGGCTGGATCGGCATCCTGTTCGCCCAGGGCAAGTAGTGCTCGCATGGCCATGGGTTGCTCTGGTTGCTTTTGGGGAGCGACTGGCCCTTTGGCAAAACTGGTGCAGTGACGCTTTCCCCAGGCACGGCTTGGCTTGCGCTTGGACTCGATCACCTCTGCCACCAGGGTGATGGCATCTGTGTACAGCCCTGGTATGGCTGTGCGGCTGAGGGGCTCTCGCCCCAGCAGGAGGGCCTCGCCGAGGCGCAGGTGGTTGATGCGCCCCGGATCGCCGCCACCAGTCAGCCAAGGAAGATTGGCTGAATTACCTCCCGAACACCACTCGAGCCTGATGCCAAAACGCCTTTCCAGGGCTTCGATCAGACGCGATAGTTCGCCCATATTCGCTTCATCTGGGGCAACGCCGTTTTGACAGCCCAGATTGGTGCCGATGCCCACTAGCAGCAGGTTTGGCAGGGCCAGGGTTAGTAACACCATCGCCTCAAGGTCTGCCGCGAGAATTCCCTCGCGCAGATCCCCTAACTCCACCATCAGCAGCACTCCGTGGCGCACCCCCTGGCAATGCGCTGCAGCTGCCAAGGCCTTGAGCACCACCGCCTCGCTGTTGCAGCTAATCGCCGCATGGGCCACCACCCGATCCACCTGGCTGAGCATCGGCGAGCGAATCAGCAGTAGGGGCACGCCAAGCTCGCAGTGGCTAAGCGATTCGATTGATTCGATTCGCGATTCACCGATGGAATGCACCCCTGCCGCCACCCAGGTGCGCACAATTTCCGGCAGGCCCAGGGTTGCCTTGCTCACCCCGGTCACCTTGATTCCTTGGCGGGCAAGCCGATTCACCATGGTGGTGGCGTTGTGCTGCAGGTGCTCGAGATGAATCTCCAGCCGCGGTGCGCTCAAAGCTGGCCGTCAGTTGATATACACAACTCGGGGAAAGCCCGCAGCACCATTGCCACCAGAGCAGAGGCAGGTCGGCTCACCGCATCAGTAACAGGAATGGCGAGCTCGGCCGCATAAAGGGCAATGGCCGCACTTACCTCGGCGTCATTCATGCCCTCGTGATTGAGGGTTAGGCCGATTACCCGCGTTGGCGCGAAGGATTCGATCAGGCGAATTTCGCTTGCAGGCGTGGGCATCGGCATAAACGGAAAGTCGCTCAGCTGCCGGCGTGCCGGCGCGTGCTGCAGCACCACCGCCTGGGGCTGGCTGCCCCGCAGGATGAAGCTGGAAGAGAGATAGGCGGGATGGCTGAGGGCCCCTTGGCCTTCAATCACGATCACCGCAGGTTTTTCCGTGCAGTAGGCCTCCACCACTGCGGCCTCCACCTCCCCTGAGCAAAACTGCGATGGAATGGCATCAAGGGGAATGCCATAGCGCCCCCCTTGAATCAAGCCGGTTTGCCCGGTGCTCACCAAAGCGGCGTGGATACCGCTGGCGTTTAGGGCTTGAACCAGAAGCGTGGCGGTGGTGCGCTTACCGATGGCGCCATCGGTGCCGAGCACGGCGATTCGAATGCAGCGTGCCTTGGCGATCGAACCATTGAACAGGCGCAGATCCTTCAAAGCGGCTGGACGACGCACATCCCTGATTGACACTTGATGACGCTTGGCCGCTTGGGCAAATTCACTATCGTCGTTGAGGAATTCGCGCATGCCGCTGACCAGATTTAGGCCAGCTGCCATGGCCAGCAGCAGAGCCCGGCGATCGTCTTTGCCATAGAGGCCATCTGCAGGCGCCATGCCATAGATGAAGGTGCTGGCGCGGGGCCCTGGCAAGGCAAGGGCCTCATCTAGATCAGCCACGATGGGTATGCCGTTGCTGATGCCGTCTAGTAGCAGGCCTGCATCAATTCCAGCTGATTGGCTATCAATAATGGCCCTGATTTCAAAGGCCTCACAGAAGCGCACTAGGCCGTGGGCGGTTTTGCCATCGAGCCCCGCGAAGTTTCCCTCGCAGTAGACGACTGCAGCCGACTTAACCGCACTGTGATGCGGTGAAATCGCAATGGTCAGGTCGTTGACCTGTTTTAGAAATGCCAAATAAGCCAGGACCCATCATTTACCCAGACTTGCAATAAGTCTGATGTGGTGATTTCAGGGCTCAGAATTGGCCGCTGAAGGGCGTGGATATATTTACTCTAGGGCGCTTTCTGCTTCTAGGGGGTCAGCCAGTATTTCGGCGATCTGGTTTTGGCCATTGCCCTGCGCCAGGAATAGGGCCCGTTCGGCCCGAAGCAGTGCATCGAGGGGCTGGTGATCGGCTGGGGCAAGCAGGGTCAGGCCGCCACTGGCGGTTAGCTGGTGGCCGCTGGTTGAAAAGGCCCCCCGCAGCTCGCTGATGCCAGTGCGGATGGCATCGGCCCGTTCCATGGCTGTAGCGAGGTCAACATTCACCATCAATAGGGCGAATTCCTGGTCGCCGGTTTGACCCACCAGGTCCTGCTCGCATAGCTGGGAGCGCAGTAGGGCGGCAACGTCCATTACCGCCCGATCCGAGGCCTGCAGACCCCAGCGGTTCTTGATCTGGTCGAAGTGGTCGAGCTGCAGGGCCAGCACGGCCAGGTTTTCGCCTCCCTGGCGGGCCCGCAGCAGCTCAGGCTCAGCTTGCTCCAGGAAGTTTGCTCGGTTTGCTAATGCGCTCACTGGATGAACCGTGGTGAGTCGACGCAGTTCAAGTTCCCGCAGCACCAACTGGGCCAGATCCTCGAGCAGTCGCACCTGGCTGGAGCTGAAGTGGCGCGGCAATCGGTCGATCACGCACAGGGTGCCGAGGTTGTGGCCGTCGCGACTCTGCAGCGGTGTGCCTGCGTAGAAGCGCACCTTTGGGTCCTGAGTCACCAGGGGATTGGTGCAGAAACGCGGGTCTTGGTGGGCATCTGGCACCACCAGGGTTTCATCACCGGCAATGGCGTGGGCGCAAAAGGCCATCTTCCGCGGCGTTTCGGTGCTGTCTATGCCGTGGTGGGCAAGGAACCACTGGCGGTCGCCATCCACTAGTGAGATGAGCGCAATCGGTGTTTCCAGCACAGTCGAGGCGAGCCGAACCAATCGCTCGAAGTGCTGATCGCCAGGATGATTTAGTACCCCCAGGCGCTCTAAATCCCTTTGGCGTAGGGATTCATCCGCCGGAATCGGATAGTCGGGATAAGGCATGGACTGAGCCGATAATGCCAATTCTAGGAAGTCTTCGGCCCGCCAACCGGGCTTCACAAGGGCCATGATTTATCTATTCCCAACAGACCTTCCCAGCAGCCCTTCCCATGGCCCTCTTCCAAGAAAGCTGTCTTCCCTGCCGCGACGGGGCGCCGCTCCTTGATGCCGCTGAACTGGCCGAATTGTTGCCCCAGTTGCCCGGTTGGGTTGTTGTGGATGGACACCACTTGCAAAAGGCCTGGAGCTTTGCTGATTTTCAGCAGGCTCTCGATTGGCTCAACCGGGCTGGAGCGATCTGCGAAGCGGAGGGTCACCATGCCGAATTCAGCCTTGGCTGGGGTCACGCAAGCGCTGAGGTGTACACCCACAAGGTGGATGGCCTAACCAGAGCTGACGCAGTTTTGGCCGCCAAACTTGACGGGGCTTAGCAGGCGCTAACGGCGTAACGGGTCTGCAGCCGGCAGGTTTCGCTGGGACCAATTTCGAGCTTGCCATCGCCACTGATCAGAGCCTGGCGAGGTCCTGTCCAGGGCTCCAGGCACACCATCGGACGGGGCGGTTCGGTCCAGAGCACCACCAGGTTGAACGGGGCGCTTAGCTGCAAATCAAGGGCCAGGCCGGCTTCCGGATCCAGCAAACGCACGTCACCACTGGGACGGACCAACAGGTCAATCCCGTCGTCCAATCGCGCCATTTGTTCTGCCGTGTCGGCGTCGGCCATCGATAGATGGTTTAGGCAGCGCTCCGGTAGCCCCTCAAAGCGGGGAGATTTGAGGTTGCTGAGGT
This sequence comes from Cyanobium sp. A1C-AMD, assembly GCF_024346495.1. Lineage (NCBI taxonomy): Bacteria > Bacillati > Cyanobacteriota > Cyanophyceae > Synechococcales > Prochlorococcaceae > Cyanobium > Cyanobium sp. A1C-AMD. The sequence goes on from NZ_JAGQDB010000014.1 coordinate 12,161, forward strand.
TGAAGTAGGGGTGGAGGCCGAAGCTGAATGGCATCGGCTCCTGGCTGCGGTTCTGCACCGAGGTGTCGATCTCGAGGGCCCCTGGCACTAGGCGCAGCTCAAGCCTCAGCAGAAAGCTAAATGGATAGCTCGTCAAGGTTGTCTCGCTGTCGTTGAGCTCAAGGGCGATGCCTTGGCCATCCTCGAGAGCGCTCAACTGCCATGGCAGCTGCCGGGCGAAGCCGTGCTGACCTAGGGGAAAGTTCCCCTGGGGCAGGGGCAAGGTGTTGTCCGGCAGGCCGCCGCAGATCGGGAAGAGGATGGGAATTCCGCCCCGCACTGATTGGGCGGGGTCGAGGAAGCGTTCAAGATCGAGGTAAATCAGCTCCTTGCCGTTGCAGCGCCAGCCGGTGACCAGACCTCCCCGCTCAGGCACCACCCGCAGCAGATCCCCGGAGTCGCTGGCGAACTCCCAATGTGGATATGGGGTATCGCGGTGTACCAGGGCCACGGAGCTCGAGCGGGGTTGGCCTATTTAGGCCTGTGACCGGCCTCTGGGCGGGTGTTCCTTCACACAATCTTCCATTGATAAAGATCAGAACCGGTCTCGATCCCCTGATCAATTCCATAAGGTCTTGCAATCAACGTGTAGCAGTTATGAATCGTTCAGAGGACAGAGCGCCTCGCCAGGAATTATTCGAGCCCCGCAGCCTGGAGTGGCAAGAAAATGGCGAGTTGGCAAGCACCGAGATGTTCGAGCTGGTCAAGCGTCTGCGGGCTGTGGAATCAGGAAAAACCGTCAACGAGCTTTGGCGGCTCAGCCAGAAAGCCTGAGGCTGGTTGTCGCACCAACACTTCCCCTTGCCATCCCTGGCCAGCTTTGGTTGATTGCAAAAGTCGCAGAGCGTGCCATGCCTGATTCTTCTGCTATTGCGGAGTGGCGACATCGCGGCTGCAGCGTGCGCTTGATCAGCCGCTGTCCAGCTGCAGAGGCCTACCGCATTCAGCACTGCAGTGGCATGCCCATGGGTTCAGTAGCCAGCCTTGAAGAGGCTCGCACCCTCATTGACGACCACATTCAATTGCTTAGGCAGCGCCTTGTAGCTAGCGCTTAGTTTTCAGGGCAAAACCCCCACTAAGCCGCGGCGGCGTAGTTCCTGCTGGAATTCACTGCTGAGCGGATCTAGGCGCCATTGCCGCTGAGTCCACTGCCACAGGGCCTGGAGCCGCCAGCCCAGCCACAGAAGGCACAGCACCAGGCCCAGCCAACGCATCGATAGGTCCACGGAGTTCACCTTGTTTAAGAACGGACCTCGCTCCTGGGGAGGGGCACGGCCATTCATTGACACAAGTCGCCAAGGGCCATGGCCTCGACCCCTCTTGGCGGATCGCTTGATTTGCTCCCGCTGACAGAGCTAGGTCTTCCGTAGCACTAGCTGCCCGCTGGGGAGCGCCTAGAACCGGCTCTTGAGGCAATACCTGGTGGGGCCGCTTGCTCCCCGGACGTGGCGATCTGCTGACAAGACTCCGGAAACAGGGCCGGAATCCCTGAAAATCGACCGAGTTTCTTCGGAAAGCAGCAGTTATGACTACGTCAGGTTTTCCGATGTCGGGTGATTACGACGCCAACGATCTGACCTTGCGTCAACTGCGCCAGATGGCGAGCAACCTCGGCATAGGCCGCTACAGCCGGATGCTGAAGGATCAGCTGCTGCGGGCTATTGAACGCAGGTCAGACTCCCAGCCCGCATCTAGCCAGCCCGGCGGCGATGCGCCTGAAGGTGTTGATCTGCGCAGCATTGAAGCTGAGATGAGCTCTGCTCCCCGGCCAGTCTCCGAAACGGCAGTTGTATTTCTGCCTAGGGATCCCCAGTGGGCCTACGTGTTTTGGGAGCTCTCCGACTCCGACCGTCGCCAGGCTATGGCCGACGGTGCCAGCCAGCTGGTACTTCGAGTTGTGGATGTGACCGGTCTCGGTGCTGGTGCTGCCCACCAGCACACCATGCAGGAAGTAGTGGTCAATAGCCATGCCACCGAGTGGTACCTGCCTGTTCCCCTCAGCGACAGGGACTATCGGGTTGAACTTGGCTACCGGCTAGCTGGGGGCGGTTGGCGTTCATTGGCCTTCTCCTCGGTGGCTCGGGTACCTGCCCTCCATCCCAGTGAGCAGATCCTCGATCAGTTTGTGCCCTTCTCTTTAGATGCTGCTGCTGCTTCTTCTGCAGCTAGTGGTGCAGTCGTTATGCCGACTGCAGCTCCTGGTATTCACGAGCGGGTTTATCAGGCTGCCACCACTACTTGGAGGGCCGTAGGCCGCGGATCTGAGGCTTTCCACGAAGTGGATGCCAATTCCGACCACAATCAGGGTTTGAATGCTTCCGGTGCCGGTCTTTGGGCCAGTGGCCGCAACGAGTCCGGTGCTGGTGGTGTGGCTACTCGTCAGCGGGCCTTCTGGCTAGTAGCCGATGCCGAATTGATTGTTTATGGAGCTACTGATCCGGCGGCAACCCTGCGGATTGGTGAGGAAGTCGTGCCCCTCGGCGAAGACGGCACCTTCAGGCTTCAGGTTCCCTTCCGTGATGGCCAGCAGTTGTACCCGATTACTGCCGTAGCAGCTGACGGCGAACAACGGCGCAATATCACGCTTGAATTTGTCCGCACTACCCCGGACGCCAATGTAAACACCGCTGAAGAAGCGGTGGCTGAGTGGTTCTAGGGCACCAGATTCACTAGCTTTCCAGGCACCACGATTACCCGGCTGGGGGGCTTGCCCTCCAGCCATTTTTGTGCGATTTCGCTGTCGAGTGCCAGCTGTTCAAGAGTTGCTTTATCAGCCTTGGCGGGCACCGCCAAGCTGCCTCGCATCTTGCCCTTTACCTGAATAACCAGGTCAATGGTTTCGCGCACTAGGGCTGCAGGGTCTGGCTGCGGCCAGCTCTGAGCGTGGATGCTGCAGTTTTCGTCTGGATTGGCGCCCAAACGCAGCCAAAGCTCCTCCGCCAGGTGGGGGGCAAATGGAGCCAGGAGCACCAGCAAGGTGTGCAAAGCCTCTTTAGCTACAGGCGCAGATGCTGCCTCGAGATGTTCAGCCATCACATTGCTGAGCTTCATTAACTCAGAAATGGCGGTATTAAATTGATATTCACCATCAAGATCCTCGCTGATCTCGGCTATGGCAGTGTGAACTGCCCGGCGCAGCTCTAGCTCAGATGGCGTCAGGGTCGTGTTGGCAAACTGGGTCGCAGTTTGCTCAACCGCCCTCCCTACACCTGACAGCTGCAGGTCTCGGGCGCAGGCCCCATCCACCAGCCGCCACAGGCGCTGTAAAAAGCGAAACTGGCCTTCCACATCGGCGTCATCCCATTCTAGATCTTTTTCCGGTGGGGCCTTGAACAGGATGAACATCCGGGCCGTATCAGCGCCGTACTTATCAATTACCTGGGCAGGGTCGACGCCGTTGTACTTCGACTTCGACATTTTTTCGTAAAAAGTCTCTAGCACTTCGCCACTGATTGGATCACGGGGGTCGCTTGGATCGGCAACATCGCCCGGAGCGATGTATTTGCCGGAGTGGGGGTTTTTGTAGGTAATGCCCTGAACCATCCCCTGGGTAAGTAGGTGGGTGAAGGGTTCATCGAATCCGAGCAGGCCCCGGTCTCGCAGCACCTTGGTGAAGAAGCGGGCATAGAGAAGGTGGAGGATCGCGTGCTCGATCCCACCCACGTATTGATCAACCGGCAACCAGCTGTCCACTGCCTCGCGTGTAAACGGAAGGTCTGTGTTGTGGGGATCGCTGTAGCGCAGGAAATACCAGCTGGAGCACATGAAGGTGTCCATGGTGTCGGTCTCACGCTTCGCCGCCTTACCGCAGCAGGGGCAGTCCACGTTCACCCAACTCTCTAATTGGGCTAGGGGCGATCCGCCCTTGCCCTCAAGGTTGGCCCCCACCGGCAGCTCCACCGGCAGCTGTTCGGCCGGTACGGGCACCACACCGCAGCTTTCGCAGTGGATCACCGGGATCGGACAGCCCCAGTAGCGCTGGCGAGAGATCAGCCAGTCGCGAAGACGAAACTGCACCTTGGCATTGCCCCAACCCTGACCCGCCGCTGCCTCGGTGATCGCCCTTTTGGCTTCAGCGCTTGGTAACCCATCGAAGCAACCGGAGTGGATCAAAACCCCGGCTTCTGTCCAGGCACCACCTTCGAAGGCGTGCTCGTCGCTGCCCTGGGGAATGATCACCTGCTGCACCGGTAATTCGTACTGCCGCGCGAATACGAAGTCGCGCTGGTCGTGGGCAGGGACCCCCATCACTGCGCCGGTGCCGTAGTCGGCGAGGACGTAGTCGGCGATCCAGAGGGGGATAAGGGCGCCATTGGCTGGGTTGCGCACCCGGGCACCGATCGGCACACCCCGTTTTGGTTTGTCGTCGGCCGTGCGCTCAAGCTCGCTTTGGCGGCTCACCAGATCACAGAAGGCCTGCACGTGGATAGCCTGCTTGGCGGTGGTCAGCCCAGCTACCCGGGGGTGTTCTGGGGCCAGCACCAGGTAGCTGACGCCAAAGATGGTGTCCGGGCGTGTTGTGAACACGGTGATCTGTTCACCGGTGCCGGCGCCAGATGAATCCACAACCTCAAAGTGCAGCTCGGCGCCCGTACTGCGGCCAATCCAGTTGGCTTGCATGGTGCGCACCCGCTCCGGCCAACCCTTGAGCTTGGGCAGATCGTCCAGCAGTTGGTCGGCGTAGGCGGTGATCTTGAGAAACCACTGGCGCAGCTTGCGTTTCTCCACCAGGGCTCCGGAACGCCAGGAGCGGCCCTCGCCGTCCACCTGTTCGTTGGCAAGCACCGTTTGGTCGATGGGATCCCAGTTGACGCTTGCGTCCTTCTGGTAAGCGAGCCCAGCATCAAGAAACTGCAGAAATAACCACTGGGTCCAGCGGTAGTAATCGCTATGGCAGGTAGCCAGCTCTCGATCCCAGTCGATGGAGAGGCCAAGCCGCTTCAGCTGCTCCCGCATCGAGGCGATGTTTTGATCGGTCCAGATGCCGGGTTCAATTCCCCGCTCGATGGCCGCATTTTCGGCTGGTAAACCAAAGGCATCCCACCCCATCGGATGCAGCACCTGCTTGCCCCGTAAACGTTGCACCCGGGCGATCACATCGGTGATCACGTAATTGCGTACGTGACCCATGTGCAGGTTCCCCGATGGATAGGGGAACATCGACAGGGCGTAATAGCTGTCGCCGCAGGACCCATCCAGCTTCGCTGGCGTGCGGTGCTGAGCCGTGCTCTCCCAGTGCTGCTGCCAGCGTGATTCGAGGGCCTGGGGTTGGTAGCGGGGGGCGTCGCTCACGGCAGCCAGGCTGGATCAGGGCTTTGATCGTGCCACAGCCCAGTTGGATGTCTCCTGCTCAGCCGAGCGCACGGATCGTCGCTGCGGCCGCGCGTTTGATCAGGGTGAGGGGGCGATTTTCGTCCTGCTTGAGCGCCAGGTAGTCGATGTCCTGCCAATGCAGGATTCCCTCAAGCTCTCCCACACCCGGCACCTGGACCGCCACCGGGGTTTTATGGCGAATCAGATCCTGTAAGTGCCGAATGCTGGGTTGCGAGGTATCGAGGGCGGTGGTCCGCTTCTCGAAAAAGCTCTGCATAAGATCTAGCTGTGGCTGCGCTCGCCCCCATCGTGCTCCAGTTCAGCAAATATCAAGGCCTGGGAAATGATTTCCTCATGCTTGATGGCAGGGGAGCCTCCAGCACCGATGCCAGCTACGGCCTCACCCCGGACCGTATTCAGCGCCTCTGCGACCGCCGCTTCGGGGTTGGCGCTGACGGTGTGATCCTGGCCCTGCCGCCCCGGCAGGGCGGTGAGTTGCGCATGCGGATCTTCAATGCCGATGGCACGGAACCGGAGATGTGTGGCAATGGCATGCGCTGCCTGGCCCGCTTTCTGACCGATAGCGATGGCGATGTTCCCGGGCGTCAATGGCAGATCGAAACCTTGGCGGGGCGCATCGTTCCCGAGCTGCGTCAGGACGGCAGCATCCGCGTCGACATGGGAGCCCCCTTTCTCGATCCTGCATCCATTCCGACCACCTTGCCTTGTGGCGATAACGGGCTGCCCCAGGGCAATTTGGAAGTGGCTGGCAGCTCGTTTGCGGTCGGGGCGGCCGGCATGGGCAATCCCCACGTTGTGATCCCCGTTGACGACGTTGAGGCGGTGGATTTGGAGCGTTATGGCGCGGCATTCGAGGTTCACCCTGCATTCCCCGCCCGCACCAACGTTCATTTCGTGCAAGTAATCAGTCGCACTCACCTGGTGATGCGGGTGTGGGAGCGCGGAGCGGGCCCCACCTTGGCCTGCGGCACCGGTGCTTGCGCCACCCTCGTGGTGGCCCATCTGCTGGGGCTGGCTGAACGCTGCGCGCGCCTCGATCTCCCAGGCGGGCCCCTGGAAATTGATTGGGATGGAGCCAGTGGTCATGTGTTTATGGCGGGCCCCGCTGTGGCTGTTTTTGACGGCGTCGTGACCCCCGAGCTCTGGGGCGATGAGCCCTTTGAACTCGAGGCCGCCGCCCCGGTGCAAAAGCAACCAGACGCTTCGCCTGCTGTCGACTGCGCCAGCGTCTGCACCAATGGCTGCATCCGACCTGAAGCCTGCCCTTCAGCCGAAGCCAGGGCCCGGGTTGATGCCCTGCTCAACAGCAGCTCCCTCGACGACCTGGTGGCCTTGGCCGCCAATTCCCTTGAATCGCGGATTCGCTCCCGCTTTGAGAGCGATCCAGCCCAGGGAGGCTAGGTGGGCTATCCGGCCAGTCATCTGCCAGCACTGGCTGGCTACTTCGACACCAGCGCCACCACTCCCACCGCCACTGAGGTGCTGGAGGCCATGGCCCTTGCCCAGGCCACGGCCTGGGCTAACCCCTCAAGCCTCCATGGCCCTGGCCTTGCAGCAGCAGAGCTGCTCGAACGCTCGCGCTTAAGCCTGGCCGCTGGGCTGGGCTGCGAGCCAGATGAACTGGTGGTGACCTCAGGTGGTACCGAGGCCATTCATCTAGCCCTGCTCGGGGCTGCTGCTGCCCTCACACCCGGCCGGCTGGTGATATCGGCGGTCGAGCATCCCGCCACGCTGGCGGCAGCTGCCCAACTGCAGCAGCGCGGTTGGAGCGTCCAAGCGGTGCCGGTGGATAGGCAGGGATTGCTTGATCTCGACGCCCTCGATGGCTTGCTGGTGCCTCCAACCCGTCTGGTCTCGGTGATCTGGGGCCAAAACGAGGTTGGTAGCCTCCAGCCGATTGAGGCGATCGGGGCCCGTTGCCGGCGGGCGGGGGTGCTGCTGCACGTTGATGCGGTGCAGGTTCTGGGCCACCTGCCGATCAATTTTCGCCAGCTGCCCATTGATTTTTTGAGTGGGGCGGCCCATAAGCTGCAGGGCCCCAGGGGGGTTGGGTTGCTGCTGGTGCGTCGTGGCCTCGCCCTCCAGGGCCAGCTTGGTGGTGGCGGCCAAGAGGGCGGTAGGCGTGGCGGCACCGAACCTGTGGTGCTGTTGAGCGGCTTCGCTAGGGCCCTGGAGCTCAGCTGTGCTACGGCTTCGCTGGCACCCCTGCGCGACTCCCTGCTGCATCGGCTTTTGAACCTTCCCGGGTTGCGGTTGAGCGGTCCGCCCCCGGGCGACTCCCGCCTGCCTCACCACCTCAGCCTGTTGGTGGCTAGCAAGGCTGGCCTGCCGCTTTCCGGCCGCAACCTGGTTCGTGAGCTCTCCCGCCAGGGCTTCGCCCTGAGCAGCGGTTCGGCCTGCAGCAGCTCTGGATCGGCTGCCAGCACCGTGCTCCGTGCCCTGGGCTATGGCGAGGCCGACGCCGCAAGTGGCCTGCGCATCAGCCTCGGGCCCTGGCATTGCGCCGCCGATCTTGAGGCCCTGGTCCAGGCGTTGCAGATGGCGCTTGCGGCCTCGGTAGCGTCGGAGCATCCGTTGACGGCCTAATGCTCCCCCCCGATCTGCGCAGCGCCGAAGCTGAAGCACTGGCGGCGATTCAGAGCGCCTTGGCAGCAGGAGCCAAGGGGCTTTGGAGTGTCGAGCTCCGTTTCGAGGGCCTGCGATTGCTCCCCTTGGCCTTGCGATTGCAGGCTGGTCTCAGTTCAGCTGCACCCAGCCTGAGGTTGCTTTGTGCCGATGCCGGCGCCACTGCCCTTGCCCAACGCGATGCCCCTGATTTCGCAACCCGAATTGCCAGCCTGCGCGATCAGATGCGCCTTCAGCAGGCTGATGGCGGCAGCGAGGGCGTGCTGCTGCTGGTGGCACCTTCCCCCGCCGACTACGAGGAGGTGGAGCAGGTATGCGCCCTGCACCGCGGCGTTGTGTTGCTGTTAAACGGCAACCTCGAGGATGCGGCCATCGGTATCGGCAGCGTGGCTCGGGAGCGCCGCAAGGGTTTTCTGTCCGGCTGGCAGAGCGCCTATGCCCTGATTCCAACAGGAGATGGGGCCCTGCGTCGGGCCTGTCCGGGGATGTGGGAGCTGTATCGCTGCGATGCCGATGGCTATCGCTTTGTTTGCAGTTTCGACCAGAAGCCAGACATGGAGCAACGGGCGTTAGCCATGGCGGGTGAAGCCGGCTTGGGGCTCGGCGCCAACCTCAAAGTGATGGACGCTTTCATTGAAGGCCTGCGCAACTAGCCCCCTGCGGACCCACTTGCACTGGATCTAACCGGCCAGCCTCCGTACACTTCGCCAAACACAGACCTTGCCGATGGCTTCCGAGAGCGACCAGAGCCCTGCAGCAAAAGGACGCTCCTGGAGCCTTGTTGACATCGGCGCCGGAGTTGCGGTGCTCCTTGCTGCCGCAGGGGTGATCTGGAGCCCCAAGCTGAGCGGAGCGGTGGCTCAGGCCACCGGTGGCCTCACCCCAGTCACCGTGCTGGTGGATGTGCGTGGCGTGCCGGTGGCTGATCCCAGGGCCTTGATTCAGGCCGCCCAGGAGGAGGGCAAGGTTGCAATCGTGATCCGTAACCAGCCCCATGGCTCGGTGGCGATCAAGCAGGTGTTGCCCCTGCAGCGGCGCCTGGTGGCGGTCCAACCCAACGGATCGGTGGTGACGGCTGTGGACCCCAACCAGGCAACCCTGGGCAGCCTCGATGCTCGTTTTGTGCTCCAGGGCCAGGGCCGCAAGAGTGCTGGCGGTGTGGTTTTTGGCAACCAAACCCTCAAGATTGGTGCCCCAGTGGAAATAGAGGGGGAGCAATTCCGCGTGGGCGGCACGGTTAGCGGGCTCAAGGTTGGAGGTGGCTGAGATGGCCCCTCTCAAAACCCCTGCTAAGCGTCAGCTTCTGCTGCGCCTTTCTGGTGTGCATGCCCTTGTGCTCGTTTTAGCGGGTGCGCCAGCCACTGCCTTTGCCCAGCAGGTGCCCCTGGCGTCCCTGCCGCCCCTGCCCCCACCGGTTGGCCTGCCCCAGCTACAGGCTCAGCTGAGCTGTCCGGCGCTGCAGCAGCGGCTGCTTGCCACCGTGGCAGGCGAGGCTTCTGTGTGGAGCATCACCATTGCCGATGCCCAGGGCCGCCTGCTGGCCGACCTCAACGGCACCCGGCCCCGCATTCCTGCTTCCAATCAGAAGCTGGTGAGCACGGCCTACGCCCTAGACCGATTGGGCCCTGACTATCGCCTTAATACCCAGCTCTGGCGGCTGGGTGATGGCAGCTTCCGCCTCACTGGCGAGGGTGACCCCGACCTGGCCCTGCCCCAGCTGCAGCGATTCGCCATGTTGGCGCTGGGATCGGGTGGCAGCAGTGGTGAGACGCCTTCGCTGGTGCGGTTGCAGATCGCCGAGGAGCCCCGCCAGGCCTGGTGGCCCCAAGGTTGGCACCCAGACGACCGCTACTACGCCTACGGCGCGCCGATCACCCGGCTGGCGGTCACCAGCAATGCCATCAACGAGGCGGTGATGAATCCGCCTTCCCGACTACAGACCCTGCTGCAGAAAACCATGGTTCAGCGGGGGGCCAAGGTGCAGCTCTCACTGGTGTCGGCCCGCGCCCCCCTGCCCGCTGATGCCGTGCTGCTGCACCAGGAGTCATCGGCTCCGATGCACAACCTGCTGAGCCTGGCTAACACCGAAAGCCACAATTTCACCGCCGAAGTACTGCTGCGCCAGGCGGCTGGTACCTGGGATCTGGCCCGAGCCACCCAGCTTCAGATGCTGTGGCTCACCGAACAGGGCCTGCCGATGCAGGGGGTTCGCGTTGCCGATGGCAGTGGCCTCGACCGAGCCAACCGACTCACCAGCCGCTTCTTGGCTGCCCTGCTTGTGCGCATGGATCAGCACCCCTACGGCCGCGCCTATCTGGCGTCGATGGCGGTTGCGGGGCAGCGGGGCACCCTGCGCAACCTTTATGTGGGCACCCCGCTGCAGGGCCAGTTCTTTGGCAAAACAGGCACAATCAGCGGTGTGCGCTCCATCAGTGGCGTGTTGATGACGGCTGCCGGGCCCCGCTACGTAAGCGCCATCAGCAATGGCGCAAGCTCACCCAACGTCACTATTGGCAAGGTGTTGCGACAAGCGCAAAACAGCCAGCTGTGCCCCCCCTAGCCCGCTAGCTGCTTGAGAGTGTTGGCTACCCGGCGGCGGCGGCCAGTCGTCTCCTCGACAGCTGGCGCGGCAGTTTCTGGCGCCTGGAGTCGCACCAGTTCGCGGCGGCCCCCCAGTACCACCTGGCTCATCTCCTTCAACCTGCCCTCGAGTTCGCCCAGCACCTGCTCGGCGTAGCGGTTGGCACCCTCTTGAATGGCGGCCGACTCCTGGCGGCTGCGGCTCACCAGGGCGTCGCATTGCTGCTGGGTCTGCTGGCGGAACTGCAGGGCGTCGTTGTGTACCCGCTCCGCTTCTGCCTGGCTATCGCGCTGCACCCTCACTCCCTCTTGGCGGATCTGCTCAAGTTCAGCCATCGCCTGTTGACGATTGCGATCGTGCTGTTCGAGCAGCTGGCGGTTGCGCTCAGCCGTTTCCTGTTCGAGCTGCTGACGGCGGAGCGCAAATTGCTGCTCCATCTGGGCCGTGCGGGCCTGGTGCTCCTGTTCAGCCTGGGCAACCTGCTGGCGGGCTTGCAACATCAGCTGCTCGCATTGTTGGCGGGCCTGATCCCGCAGCTCACCCACCTGCCGCTCCGCCTCCTGACGAATGGCGGCTGAGTTGATCAGCTGCTCCCGCTCCCTTTTGCCAGCAGCAATGATCTCGTCGGATTGCTGTCGCGCCTGGCCAATAAATTCCTCACGCTGACGGATTAGCGCTACGGCCTGCTGCAGCTGGCTCGGCAGCGATTCCCGCAGGGCATCCATCACTTCAATGGCGTCCTGCTCATTGACCAGCCGTCCGCCGCTGAACGGAATGCGGCTTCCCTCCAGCACGATCTCCTCCAGCTGATCGAGCTGATCCAGCACGGTGATGGTGGGCTCGGTCATGTACAGCTCTAAAGAGATGCCCGATTAAAAAGCCTGCACAGGTCTTCCGCCACTCCGGGGGGCACCATGTGACGCACATCGCCGCCAAAGCGAGCCACCTCCTTCACCACGGAACTGCTCAGGAAGCTGTGGTGCACAGCAGTAGCAAGAAACAGGGTTTCCACCTGGGGGGCCAGGCTTTTATTGGTGTGGGCGATCTGCAACTCGAATTCAAAGTCGCTCAGGGCCCGCAGGCCCCGCAGAATCACCTGGGCCTGGCAAAGACTGGCGAAATCGACGGTGAGGCCATCAAAACTGCCCACTTCAACCCCCGGGAGATGGGCCGTGGCGGTGCCGATCTGCTCCAGCCGTTGCTCGAGGCTGAAGGCCGGCTGCTTGCTGGGGTTCTGCAGCACGGCCACCACTACGCCGTCAAACAGGCGTGCTGCCCTCTCGATCAGGTCGAGGTGGCCCAGGGTGAGGGGATCGAAGCTGCCGGGGTAGAGGGCGCGCATTAGGCCAGCCTATGGGTGCCCGAGGCGTTTCTAGGGTGGATGTAGTTCTAAGCGCTCTTGCCGCCATGGCCCTTAACCCCGCCCTTAACGCCGAAGCCAAGAAAACCCTGCTGCGCAAAATTCCCCATGGCGTGTTCATCTGCGGCGTAGCTGAGGGGGATGAGGTCAATGGCTTCACCGCCAGCTGGGTGACCCAGGGCTCCTTTGAGCCGCCATTGGTGGTGATGGCTGTGCGGGCCGACAGCACCAGCAACGGCATCATTCAGCGCACCAAGAAATTTTCCCTGAACGTGCTTGCCGCTGACCAGAAGGACCTGGCCGCAGTTTTCTTCAAACCCCAAAAAGGCATGGGCGGTCGCTTCGATGCAGCCCCCTTCAGCCTCGGTGAGCTGGGCTTGCCGATTCTCGACAACGCCCTTGGTGCGGTGGAATGTGAGCTGGTGGGTCAGGTGGCCCATGGCGACCACACCGTGTTCGTGGGCGAGGTGAAGACGGCCACCCTGCACCGCGATGGTGCTGCCCTTGAGCTCGGCAGCACCGGCTGGCAATACGGCGGTTGAGCCTGCCACTGCTGCAGCAACCCGAACGCCTCAAGGTCCGGCTCAAGGAGGTGCCCTCCGAGCCGGGTTGCTATCTGCTGCGCGATGCCAGCGATCGCATCCTCTACATCGGCAAGGCCAAGGTGCTGCGCAATCGGGTGCGCAGTTATTTCCAAAGCGGTAGCGGCCATGGCCACAGCCCGCGCATCTCCCTGATGGTGCGCCAGGTGTGTGAGATCGAATTCATCGTCACCGACAGTGAAGCCGAGGCGCTGGCGCTCGAATCCAACCTGATCAAGCAGAACCAGCCGCACTTCAATGTGCTGCTGAAAGACGACAAGAAATATCCCTATCTCTGCATCACCTGGAGCGAGGCCTACCCGCGCATCTTCATCACCCGGCGGCGGCGGTTTCGCTCGCCCCTGGATCGCTTTTACGGGCCCTACGTGGATGTGGGCCTGCTGCGCCGCACCCTCACCCTGGTGAAGCGGGTTTTTCCGCTGCGTCAGCGACCCCAGCCGCTCTACAGGGAGCGCACCTGCCTCAACTACGACATCGGCCGCTGCCCAGGGGTGTGCCAGGAAAAGATCAGCTCCGAGGCCTACCACCTCACCCTGCGCCAGGTGGCGATGGTGTTTCAAGGGCGCAACGAGGAGCTACTCGAGCTGCTGAATGAGCAGATGGGCAAATATGCCGAGCGGCTTGACTTCGAGAGCGCCGCGCGGGTGCGCGACCAGCTGCAGGGCATCGACACCCTCACCGCTGATCAGAAGATGAGCCTCGGCGACAGCTCGGTGAGCCGTGATGTGGTGGCCTTAGCCGCCGATGAGCGGGTGGCGGCGGTGCAGCTGTTCCAGATGCGGGCCGGCAAGCTGGTGGGGCGGCTTGGCTTCACCGCTGATGCCGTAGGCGCCGATGGCCAGCCCCTGGAGCCCGGCCGCATCCTGCAGCGGGTGGTGGAGGAGCACTACAGCCAGGTGGAGCCGGTGGAGATTCCCCCCGAGCTGCTGCTGCAGCACGCCCTACCCCAGCAGCCCCTGATCGAGGAGTGGCTGGCGGAGCGCCGCGGCCGCAAGGTGAAACTTGCCGTGCCCCAGCGGCAGCAGAAAGCCGACCTGATCGAGCTGCTGGAGCGCAATGCCAGCTATGAGCTGCAGCGGGCCCAGCGCGGCGCCGAGCAGCAACTGTTGGCCACTGAAGACCTGGCCCAGCTGCTGGAGCTGCCTACCCCCCCACGTCGCGTCGAGGGCTACGACATCAGCCACATCCAGGGCAGCGACGCCGTGGCCTCCCAGGTGGTGTTCATCGATGGGCTGCCGGCCAAGCAGCACTACCGCAAATACAAGATTCAAAGCAGCTCGATCCGCTCAGGCCACTCCGACGACTTCATGGCCATGGCCGAGATCATGCGCCGCCGCTTCCGCCGCTGGGCCCAGGCCAAGGCCGAGGGTGCCGACCTAGGCGAGCTCCGGCGGGCCGCCAACACCACGCTCCACACCGGTGGCCTCAATGATTGGCCCGATGTGGTGATGATCGACGGCGGCAAGGGCCAGCTCTCGGCGGTGATGGAGGCCCTGCGAGAGCTGAATCTGCACGAAGAGCTGGTGGTGTGTTCCCTGGCCAAGCAGCGGGAGGAGGTGTTTATGCCAGGGGCTAAGCAGCCCCTGGAGAGTGAGCCCGACCAGCTGGGTGTGCAGCTGTTGCGTCGTCTGCGCGATGAGGCCCATCGTTTCGCTGTGAGCTTCCATCGCCAGCAGCGGGGCGAGAGGATGAAGAGCTCGCGCCTCTCCGATATTCCTGGCCTGGGACCGAAACGGGTCAAGGAGTTATTGGCCCACTTCCGCTCGATTGATGCCATCCAGTTGGCCAGTCCAGAGCAGATCGCCGCTGCCCCGGGAGTGGGGCCGGCCCTGGCCCGCCAGGTGTGGGATTACTTTCACCCAAGTGACGAGCTCGTTAGCGAGGAGTTGGCCAGTTGAGGCGTCTGGCTTCCCTGCTGCTACTGCCCTTGGCCCTGGGGCTGCTGCTGCTTTTTTCACCTGCCCTAACGCCGCCGGCCCTCGGCGCCCCCGGCATCTGCGTTGGGCCCGTCTGTGGTGATGAGATCCACCGCAGCGCTAAGCATCACTGGCAGCTGCGGCTGCGGGTAAACGACCAGCAGGGTCAGCACGAGCGTCTGGTGGTGGATTGCCGCAATGGGGTGCTCAGCCCCCTGGCTGGTCCGGTGGAGCGGGGCTATGCCGCGGCCGTAGCCCGCCGTGCCTGCCGGCTGGCTGGTGAGGCCTGAGCGTGATTGGCATCTGGGTGCTGGGCGACCAGCTGGACCCCCTCCAGGTAGCTTTGGCAGCCCACACCCCTGCAACCGCCCGGGTATTGCTGATTGAGAGCAGCTCGGTGCTGCGGCAACGCCGCTATCACCGCCAGAAGCTTGTGCTGGTGTGGAGTGCCATGCGGCACTTCGCGGCCGAGCTGAGCCAGCGCGGTTGGACGGTGGATCTGCTTGAGGCCCCGACCTTTGCTGAGGCGCTGAAGGATTGGCTGGCCGAGCACGAGATCAGCGAGCTGCATCTGATGGAGCCAGCCGAGCGCCCCTTTCGTGAAGCGATTGAACGGCTGCCCCTGCCTACGCCCCTGGTGTGGCACCTCTCCAATGCTTTTCTCTGGAGCCGGGATGATTTCGGCGCCTGGGCTGCTCCCTACAAGCAGCTGCGCATGGAATTGTTCTACCGGGAGGGCCGCAAGCGTTTTGGCGTGCTGATGGGCGATGACGGCCAGCCGCTTGGTGGACAGTGGAACTACGACCAGGAGAATCGCAAGGCACCGCCCAAGGGGCTGGTGGGGCCTGAACCATTGGTCTTTGCGCCTGATGCAATCACCCGGGCCGTGATTGCCAAGGTGGACCAGCTGGCTCAGGAGCTTGAGGCCGCCTCTGAACCTGGCTTGCCAGGGATTAGTGCGACGTTTGGGTGGGCAGTTACCCGCACCCAGGCGCTGGCGGTGCTGGAGCATTTCATCGATACGCGGCTCGATGGCTTCGGCCCGTTCCAGGACGCCATGGTCAGCGGTCAGCCCACCCTGTGGCACGCCCTGCTCTCCCCTTATCTCAACATTGGCCTGTTGCAGCCCCTTGAGGTGATCCGCCGGCTGGAGCAGGCCGGGCTCGAGCGGGGTACGCCCCTTGCCTGCCTGGAGGGGGTGATTCGCCAGATCCTGGGCTGGCGCGAATACACCCACGGCCTCTACTGGTGGTTTGGCGCCGACTATCCGGACCGAAATCACTTCGGCGCTAACCGTCCGTTGCCGGGCTGGCTAGAGCAGCTGGGCGGCAGTGGCATGGCCTGCATGGACACGGTGCTGGCCGAACTCGAGGTAAGCGGCTACGCCCACCACATCCAGCGCTTGATGGTCCTAGCCAACTACGGCTTGATCGCCGGCCTCGATCCCCAGGCCTTCACCGCTTGGTTTCACCGCATGTTCATTGATGGCTACGACTGGGTGATGCAAACCAACGTGCTCGGCATGGGGTTGTTTGCCGATGGCGGCATGCTGGCCAGCAAGCCGTACGCCGCCAGCGGCAATTACATCAATCGGATGAGCAGCTACTGCAAGGGCTGTCGCTACAACCCGAAGCAGCGCACTGGAGCGGATGCCTGTCCCTTCAACGCGCTCTATTGGGATTTCCTGGCTCGCAATCAAGAGGGACTGCGCCGTAATCACCGCATGGGGCTGGTGATGAAGCAGCTCGAGAAGATCCCCCCCGACGAGCTGGCGGCGATCCGGGCCACAGCTGCGGCTCACTGACTGCTTCAGCCCACTGACTGCTGCGGCCCTAGTTTGTTGGCCCTTGCTTGAACTGCCGCCATGCCCTTATTGACCCTGAGCTGGCCCGCCGAGGCCTACCTCTGGTTCAAGACTCTCCACATCGTGGGGGTGGTTGTGTGGTTTGCCGGGCTTTTCTATCTGGTGCGGCTGTTCATCTATCACCGCGAGGCTGAGGAGCTGGAGGAGTCGCTGCGGCCGGCTTTCCAGGCCCAGTACGGCTTGATGGAACGCCGTCTGGCCAACATCATCACCACCCCCGGCATGGTGGTCGCAGTGGTCTGTGCGGCTGGTTTACTGAGCGTGAATCCCGCCTGGCTGCAGCAGGGCTGGATGCACGCCAAGTTGGCCTTCGTGGCTGCCTTGCTGGCTTACCACGCCTTTTGCTATCGGTTGATGGGCCAGCTCAACAGGGGAGCCTGCAGTTGGAGCCCTAAGCAATTGCGGGCCTTAAACGAGTTGCCCACCCTGCTGCTGGTGATCGTGGTGATGCTGGTGGTGTTCAAAAACCAATTCCCCACCGGCGCTGCCACCTGGTTCATCGTGGCCCTGGTGGTCTTCATGGCCGCATCGATTCAGTTTTATGCCCGCTGGCGGCGGCTGCGGGCGGAGCGGTTGTCCGCGAATGCCTGAACTCGTGCCTGATCACCCCTTGCGGCACGTACTCCGCCAGCTGACGCCGGCCTGCTGCCCTAGCCGGGTCAATTTCCACTGCCACACCATCTGCAGTGACGGCAGCCTGACTCCCCTTGAGCTGGCCCAGCAGGCCCTAGAACTCGGCCTGGAGCACCTAGCCATCACCGATCACCACAGCCTGGCCGCCCACGGGCCTGCCATGGAGGTTTTTATGGCGGCGGCTAGCGAGGGCCGTGCCGTGCCCAGCTTCTGGCGAGGTGTGGAAATCAGCTGCCTGCTCGAGGGGTGCTTGGTGCATGTGCTGGTGCTTGGCTTTGATGCCGATCACCCCAGCCTTGAGCCCTATCTGCAGGGGCGGGCGCTGGTGGGGCCAGCGCTCCAGGCTGAGGCGGTGCTGGATGCGGGCCGCCAGGCGGGGGGGCTGCTGCTGCTTGCCCATCCCGCCCGCTATCGCCTGCCCTTCCAGCGGTTGATCGCCGCCGCCGATCGTCTCGGTTTTGATGGCGCCGAGGCGTGGTACGACTACCAAATGCAGCCGCGCTGGACACCAACGCCTCTGGTCTGCGAGGCGATTGCCGCTGAGCTGCAGCAACGTGGCCTTTTGATGAGTAGCGGTACCGATACCCATGGACTAGCGCTTCTCGGCCGCTAGGGTTTCCTGACGCTTACCCCTGGCAGACGATGGGTTTGTTTGATCGCCTGTTCGCTACACGCGACGGCAACGCCGCCGCCCCGAAGACCCCCCAGCCCAAAAAGGAGGTTGAAACCTTCTTCCTGGATGCCGACGCTTCCAGCAGCATGGGCAACGTTGATTTCATGCGGCGATCCAACACCATTCGCCGCACCTTCCCGGGCTCGGCTGACAGCCCCGGCAACAAGGAGATGGTGGCAGAGGTGGCTTCGATGGAGTCGCGGCTGGAGCGGGTCTCTGATGGCTTGGGTGGGCAGACCAGCCAGCCTGAACCAGCCTTTGATCTCACCCGAGGTGTCCCAAAACCAGTCAAGAAGACCTTCGCCCAAGCCTTGTCCCAGGCGGAACTTGATCAGCGCATGAAAGGTTCTGCCATGGGCGTGAATGTGCCTGGTGGAAGTGCAGCGATCAAGCAGGAGCAGGCTCAAGCTCAGGCCCAGGCCGCTGCGATGGCAAGCTCGCAGGTCCAGATCAGCCAGCAAGCCAGCGGCAAAGCTGGCGACATTGATCCCTTCAAGCGCATGAGCAGAGAAATAAAAGGTTGAGCAAGTTGGCTTGGTTGCCTTAGCGCTGCTCAATCAGACTTTCGCTATCAAGAACCAGCTGGCGCAACTGCCCCAGCTGGTTTTTTTGTGCCCCTTCCCAGAGGCCCCTGTTGTGGGCTTCCAGTAGCCGTTCGGCCATGTCGCGCAGGGCCCAGGGATTGCTCTGCACCAGAAAATCACGCACTGTCTGATCCCCGAGCCACTGGTCGCAGATGGCGCCGTAGCCCCAGTCGGGGACTCGGCCGGTACTGGCGTCGTAGGCAAACAAATAATCGAGGCTGGCAGCCATTTCGAAGCCGCCTTTGTAGCCGTGGCCTTTCATCGCTGCGATCCAGCGGGGGTTGAGCACGCGGCTGCGCAGCACCTTGTCAAATTCCCGCTCCAGCCGGTGCATCCGGGGCCTGGCAGCTCGGGAATGGTCGCCAAACCAAAGTGCCGGGCGCTGCCCTGAGACCCGTTCCACCGCTGCACTCAAGCCTCCCTGAAACTGGTAGTAGTCGTCGGAGTCGAGCAGATCGTGCTCCCGGTTGTCCTGGTTGTGCAACACCACCTGCACCGCCTTGAGCCGCTGCTCCAGGCCGCTCCGGTCGGCCTGGGCTTCGATGCCAGCCTGCCCAGAAGCCCCAGCCTGGCTGTCGTAACGCCAGCTGCTCCAGTTCAAAAAAGCCTCGCCCAGGTCAGCCCGCTCCTCCCAGTTGCCGCTGTCGATCAGGCCCTGCAGTCCTGCCCCGTAGGCGCCTGGCGCTGAGCCGTAGACACGGGCGCTGTGGCCTTCGCGGTGATAAGCGGCGGCGAGGGGGTTGTCCTCCTCTGGTTCGGTTAGGGCGGCTACCAGTTCAGTGGCCCGGTTGACCCACCCCACCAGTTGGGGGAAGGCGTCGCGGAACAGTCCTGAGATGCGCAGGGTCACGTCCACCCGCGGACGGCCCAGCAGGCTCAGGGGAATCACCTCCAGATCCACCATCCGGCGGGTTGGTCCATCCCAAACCGGTCGCACGCCAAGTAGGGCCAGGGCCTGGGCGATGTCCTCGCCGCCATTGCGCATCGTTGCCGTGCCCCAAACCGATAGGGCCAAGCTGCTCAGGTGCTCCCCCTGTTCCTGAAGGTGCAGTTCCAGCAGCAATTCGGCGCTGCGTCGGCCCAGGTCCCAGGCCGCTTCAGTGGGTAGCCCGCGCAGGTCGACGCTGTAAAAATTGCGCCCCGTCGGCAGCAGATCTGGTCGGCCGCGGGTGGGTGCTCCGGATGGTCCTGCGGCAATGCGCTCCCCCTCCAGGCCCCGCAGGAAGGCTTCCCGCTCGGCGTGACCGCAGGCCAGTAGGGGGGGCATCAGGGCCTGGCGCAGGTGCATCAGCGCCTGCTGCAGCCTGGGTCCAGCCAATGGCGAAGGCTGGTCTTGGCCTTGTTGCACGACGGCCAGCTCCTGCTCCACCAGGGTCAGAGCTTGCGCTTCCAACAGCGCAACCCCATCTCCCACCAGGCGCGGTAGCTCTCCGCCAAAGGCGCCCTGGAGCCGTTGCTGGTCTGCCTGGCCTAGGGGCGTGCTGTCTTCATCACCCCAGGGGTCAAAGCTGAGTTGGAGGTCTTGCGCCAGGGCCTGGGTGAGGCCGGGTTGTGCCGCCAACGGACAGCGGGCCAAACAGAGCAGCAGCTCCGCCAGGCGACCGGGCTCCGGCAGGGTGCCGAAGGTGTGGAGCCCCAGGCGGATCTGGGCCTCCTTGAGCTCGCAGAGGTAGCCATCGGCAGCATCAAGCCGGCTATCAAGCTCCGCTGCGCTACCGAGCGGCAGTTCCATACTCTCGAGCTCCTTGGCCAGGGTCTGGCGCAGGAGACCGGCCCGTTCACTGCCGAGCTGACAGGCCTCCCAATACTCATCCAGCAAAACCTCAAGTCGCTGCAGCGCCCCATACAGGCCCGCCCGCCCCAGGGGCGGTGTCAGGTGATCGAGGATCACCGCCTGGCTGCGCCGCTTGGCCTGGGAGCCCTCGCCGGGATCGTTGACGATGAAGGGATATAGGTGTGGCAGCGGCCCAAGGGCCCACTCCGGAAAACAGCTGGCGGACAGACCCAATCCCTTGCCAGGCAACCATTCCAGGTTGCCGTGCTTGCCCACATGCACCACCGCATGGGCGCCAAACTCCAGGCGCAGCCAGAGGTATTGGGCTAGGTAGGCGTGGGTGGGGGGCAGGTCGGGGCTGTGATAGCTGAGGGCCGGATCCCTGTCGTAACCGCGGTCGGGCTGGATCAATACGCTCACATGCCCCAGCTGCAAGCCACGGATCGGGAAGCCGGGTACAGCTCCGGCGGCGCTAACCAGAGCCACATCGAGTTCAGGCGGTCCCCACACCGCCTCCAGCCTTTGGCGGCCCTCGCTGGGGAGGCAGGCATACCAGTCCTGGTATGTGGCAAGGGGCAGCAGGGTCAGGGCGGGTCGGTGCTCGCTTTCCGGATCGTTGCTGCGTCCAGCCAGCAGCATCTGGATCAGGGCCTCGCCATCGACAGGCACTGGGCCCTGCAACTTGTAGCCGGCCCCCGCAAGCCACTGCAGCATCAAGGCCGTTGAGGCCGGCGTATCGAGTCCAACGCCATTGGCGAGGCGGCTGTTGCGGGTTGGGTAATTGGCCAGCACAAGCGCAACGCGGCGTTCGGCAGCTGGGGTTTGGCGCAGCCGGATCCAGTTGGCACAGAGCTGGGCGATCCAGGTCAGCCGTTCCGGATCCGGTTGGTAGCGCTGCAGGGCCGAAGCCAGACGCTCGCTGGCGCCCACGGTCTCCTTAAAAGCCCCAATACGGGTAGTGAGCCGCCCGTCCAACTCTGGCAAGGCCACCTGGAGGGTGAGGTCGGTCGGGCCTAAGCCGATGCTGCTGGTCTGCCAGCGGCTGCGGGGCTGGCTACTGCAAAGCAGCTGCAGCACAGGCACACCAAGTTGCTCCCATAGGGGTGCCCCTAGGCCGGCCTCCTCAAACTGCACTGAGGCAAAGGAGGTGCTGCACAACACGGCCTGGACTCCTTCCCGCTGCAGCAGGTCGGCCACGCCCCGCTGCACCGCCCCATCCCGTAGACCGCTTACCCATAGCGCGCGCGGGCACAGTCCTGCCTGGCGCAGGGCCTGCAGGGTGGCTTCCATCAGGGCAAGGTCACCGGCCTGCAGTAGGGCCCGATAGGCGATCACGCCAAGGCGAGGGCCTTGCTCCTGCTGCCAATCATGGGGCAGTGGATCGGCGAGGGGCTCGGCCCGTGGCGGCGCTGGGGAGCGACCCTCAAGCAGACCCTGCAAAGCCTGCAGCACCTGGCGCAGGTTGGCGGGTCCCCCCTCCCGCAGACAGCGGGCCAAGCCGATTGCTAATTCGGGGGCGACGGTGCCCAGCCCCGCCAGCACCTGCTCCTCATCGGCCGTGCCAGCCAGCATGAGCAATTGGCGCTCTGGGGCTGAGCCTGCCCAGCTCTGGAGCTGCTCCAAGCCATAACTCCAGTGCCCCCTGCCCCCCAGTAACCGCACAACCACCAGCCGGGCGTGGCGCACCGTGGAATTGAGGTAGTGGTCGATCTGGGCCGGGTGGGCCAGGGCCGCCAGGTTTAGGCCGCGCAGCTCCGCTTTCAGCAGCTGGGGTTCCCGCTCAAGCAACTGGTCAATGGCCAGCAGGTCGGTGTCGGCACTGCTGAGCAGCAGCACAGGTGCGGCAGGCTGCTCCACCAGCGCGCCGATATCGGCTACTGCTCCTCCCCCAGGTACCGATGCCAAGCGATGCATCGCCCCATCCTGCTTGCTGCGGTGAGAAGATCGGTTCATCTCGGCCACAGGCCG
>NZ_JAGQDB010000015.1:0-33712 GCF_024346495.1 Cyanobium sp. A1C-AMD
TCCAGAGGAACGGGTATGGAAGGTGGCAAGCCACCAGACGGAATCCCGTCGAGCGCAAGGACATTGCGTAACAGGACTGTAACGGAAGATTGCGGGATTAGTGAGAAGGCTGGCCGGGAGGCGCCAAAGCCCTGCTGATGAATCCCATAAGCACCGCTTATGCCGGGGTGCGGCGGGCCCCAGTCGGGTCAACCCCAGGGGCCAAGCCCAAGGCCTTGCGTGAGGCATCGAGTTGGCTCACCTACTGCAGATCGATGTTGTTGACCACAAGACCTGTAAAAACAGGCTAATTCTTGCTGTTCGCTTGGCAGAGCATCCCTAGGGTGCGCCAAGAGAATGGCTCCCCAAACGGATGACGAGCGTCTACGCCGACCACAGCCTCACCATCGGCAAAACCCCCCTAGTGCAGCTCAATCGGGTCACCGAGGGATGCAAGGCCCGCGTACTGGCCAAGATTGAAGGCCGCAACCCTGCCTTTTCGGTGAAGTGCCGCATCGGCGCCGCCATGATTTGGCGAGCCGAGCAGGAGGGACTGCTGGGACCTGGCAAGGAGCTGGTGGAGCCCACCAGCGGCAATACCGGCATCGCCCTGGCTTTCGTGGCCGCCGCCAAGGGGATCCCCCTAACCCTGACGATGCCGGAGACCATGAGCCTGGAGCGCCGCAAACTGCTCACGGCCTACGGCGCCCACCTCGTTCTCACTGAAGGAAGGATGGGTATGCCCGGCGCCATCGGCGCTGCCAAGGAAATGGCAGCCTCCGACCCCGACCGCTACGTCCTTCTGCAGCAGTTTTCCAATCCGGCAAACCCCCAGATCCACCACGACACCACCGGCCCTGAAATTTGGTCAGACACCGAAGGATCGGTGGATGTGCTCGTGGCTGGAGTGGGCACCGGAGGCACCATCACTGGCGTTAGCCGTTACATCAAGGGAACCCTGGGCAAGCCGCTGGTGTCGGTGGCAGTTGAACCCGACAACAGCCCAGTGATCAGCCAGGCCAAGGCAGGGCAGGAGCTCAAGCCCGGTCCCCACAAGATCCAGGGCATCGGCGCTGGCTTTGTGCCCGCAAACCTCGATCTGGACCTGGTGGACCGGGTCGAAACCGTTAGCGACCAGGAGGCGGTGGCCATGGCCCGCCGGCTGATGAAGGAAGAGGGAATCCTGGCGGGCATCTCCTGTGGTGCCGCAGCCACGGCCGCCCTGCGGCTAGCCCGAGAGGAGGCCTACGCCGGCAAAACCATCGTGGTAGTGCTGCCCGACTCGGGCGAGCGCTACTTGAGTTCCGTTTTGTTTGAAGGGGTGTTTGACGAGAAGGGGCTTGCCCCACCATCTATCTAAAGCCGCCATGCAGCTCTCTGCCAGCCAGCCGATCTGGAGCATCCCAGCGCAGGCAGTGCCGGCAACTCTGCAGTCCACACTCCAAGGCCTGAGCGACTCAGAGGCCCAGCGGCGGTTGGAGCGGTTTGGAGCCAATCGCCTCCCAAGCCAGCGCCGCCGTTCCCTGCTGCTGAGGTTTGTCGATCAACTGGTGCACTTCATGGCCCTGCTGCTCTGGGTGGCTGGGGCCCTGGCATTTGCAGCGGGCACGCCCCAGCTGGGCTGGGCTATTTGGGCAGTAGTGCTGGTCAACGGCCTGTTTTCCTTCTGGCAGGACTACCAAGCCGAGCGCACCCTGACGGCGCTGAAGCGATCCCTACCCCGCCAGGTGCGGCTCTGGCGCAACGGTGAACTCACCGAGCTCGATGCCGAGCTGCTCGTGCCGGGCGACCGAATCCTGCTGGAGGAGGGAGACCAGGTGCCCGCCGATGCTCGCCTGATCCAGGCCAACGAACTGAGCCTGGATCTCTCGGTGCTCACTGGCGAATCCCAGCCAGTGGCGCGCCATGCCGATGCCATCGACTCACTTCCGGCAGGCAATGTTGTCCTGATTCCGACCCGGGAACGGGCCAATCTGGTTTTGGCGGGCACCAGCGTGGCCGGCGGTCGCGGCGAGGCCATCGTTTACGCCACCGGCGGTGAAACCGAATTCGGCCATGTGGCCCACCTCACCGCCGCCACAACCAGGGGCATCAGCACCTTGGAGCAGCAGGTGGGCCACATCGTGCGCACCATCACAGCCATCGCCTTAATCATGGGGGCGATCACCTTCAGCCTCAGCCTTCTGTTTGTGGGGATGGGTCCCCTCGAAAGCCTGGTGTTCGCAGTTGGCATCATCGTTGCCAACGTGCCCGAGGGCTTACTGCCCACGGTCACCTTGGCCCTGGCGATCAATGTTCAGCGCATGGCCAGTCAGAAAGCACTGGTGCGCAGGCTTTCAGCCGTGGAGACCCTCGGCTCGGTAAGCGTGATCTGCAGCGATAAAACCGGCACCCTCACCTGCAACCGCATGGCGGTGGAGGAGATCTGGCTGCCCCAGGCAGGCGAGCAGCCAGGGGTTGATCGAGGTGGAGAAGCCGAGCTGTTGCTGGCGGCCTGCCTTTGTTCAAACGCCCAGCTCAAAGCCAGCGGTGACGGCAGCCGAGCCCTCGGCGACCCCACTGAAACCGCCCTGCTGGTGGCAGCCCGGGCTCGAGACCTGGGCCTCGAGGTGCATCAGCAGCGCCATACCCGCAGCCGGGAGCTGCCATTTGACTCCCATCGTCGCCGGATGAGCGTGATCGTGGCCACCGAGGCCGGGCTGCAGCTGATCACCAAGGGGGCACCCCTGGAGCTGCTAGAGCGCTGTAGTCCGGCGGGCCGCGCCCAGGCAGTAGCCGCCAACGACGATCTTGCTTGCCGCGGCTACCGCGTCATCGCAGTGGCCCAGCGCAGTCTCGAGGCCACAGAGGAGCAAGCCCCAGCCGATCAACTGGAGCAAAAGCTCAACTTGTTGGGCTTGATCGCGCTCTACGACCCGCCCCGGCCGGAGGTGCCTGAGGCGATTCGCCAGTGTCACCAGGCGGGCATCAAGGTCACGATGGTGACTGGCGACTACGGCCTCACCGCCCAGGCGATAGCTCGCCAGATCGGCCTGCTGGATATGCCGGCCAAGGGTGACAACCATCCCCAGGCTGATCCGGTGCGGGTAATACAAGGCGACCAGCTCGAGCTGATCAGCGATGTGCACCTGCGCCAGCTGCTCAAATACCGCAACCGGCTGGTGTTTGCCCGGATGGCCCCGGAGCAGAAGCTACGGCTTGTGCAGGCCTACCGCTCCCTCGGCGAAGTGGTTGCGGTCACTGGCGATGGGGTCAATGATGCCCCGGCCTTGCGGGCGGCCGATGTGGGCATAGCTATGGGCCTGGTGGGCACCGATGTGGCAAGGGAGGCCGCCGATGTGGTGCTGCTAGACGACAACTTCGCCACGATCGTCACGGCGGTGCGCTTTGGCCGCGGCGTGGTGGCCAACATTCGCAAGTTCCTGCCCTACGTGCTGGCTAGCAACGTGGCCGAGATGGCTCCGTTTCTAGCCATGGTGACCGTGCAAATCCCGGCGGCCCTAACCGTGCTGCAAATCCTGGCGGTGGATCTGGGCACCGATTTACTACCCGCCCTGGGGCTAGGCGCCGAGGCGCCCGAATCTGGATTGATGCGCCAACCGCCCCGGCGCCGCTCGGCGCCGCTGCTGGATCGGCCCCTGATGCTGCGCGCCTATCTGGTGCTGGGCCTGAGCGAAGCCGTGGTGTCGATGACGGCCTACCTGCTCAGCTGGCAGCAGCAGGGTGTGGGTTTGGCCGAGCTCAGGCTGGCAGCCCCCCTGCTCCTCCATGGCGAGGCCGGACCAGCCCTCGTGGCCAGCCAGCAGCAGGCCTCAAGTGTGGCCTTCAGCTGCATCGTGGCTGGCCAAATCGGTGTGGCGATGGCCTGCCGCAGTGAGCATCGCTCCGCCTTCGTCAACTTGGTGCAGCAGGGCTGGCGCCGCAATCCCCTGCTTTGGCTTGGCATAGCAGCTGAAATTCTCTTCACAGCGCTATTGCTCTATTGGCCGCCCCTGTCGCGGCTAGCGGCGATGGTGCCAATTGACAGCCGGGCCCTGCCGATGGTCCTGCTGGCGCCCCTTGTGGTGATGCTGGCGGATGATTGGCGCAAAAGCCGGGTCACGGCCTAGTTCGGCATGGTCACAAACTCCTCGGCAACCGAGGGGTGCAGGGCCATGGTGCGATCGAAGTCGGCCTTGGTGGCGCCCATGCCAATGGCGATGGCTGCCATCTGGATAATTTCAGCGCTGTGCTCGCCGACCATGTGGCAGCCCAGCACCTTGCCGCTTTCCAGCTCCACCACCAACTTGAGCAATACCCTGGGCCCCCGGGCCGGCAAGGCCTGGCTCATCGGCCGGAAACGGGCCCGATGCACCCGCACGCCCCCTGGGCCATGGCGCTGGATCGCCTCCTCTTCGCTGAGCCCCACACTGGCCAGCTCCGGCTGACTGAATACCGCACATGCCACCAGGCTGTGGTCCACCTGGCGCGGGCTAGTGCCATAGACACTGTCGGCAAAAGCGCGTCCCTCATCAATGGCAACCGGGGTGAGGTTGATGCGGTCGGTGACATCGCCAACTGCATAGATGTGGGGCACGTTTGTTCGCTGCTCGCTATCCACCGGAATGCGATTAGCCTCAGTGGCGATAGCCGCTGCCTCAAGGCGCAGGCCCTCCAGGAAAGGGCGCCTGCCTGTGGCAAGCAACACCCCACCGCAAGGAATGATTTCGCCAGCCTCGGTGTGGACGCTGAGGTTGCCAGCACTGCCAGTGATAGCTGCAGGACTGTGGGCAAAGCGAATCTCAATACCCTCCTGCTCCATGCCCTCCTGGACCGCCTTGGCAGCTTCAAGATCAAAGCCCCGCAGCAAATGATTGCCGCGCACCAGCTGGGTCACGGCCACGCCAAGGCCATTGAGGATGCAGGCGAATTCACAGGCGATGAAGCCAGCACCCACCACCACAAGGCGCTCCGGTAGTTGCTCCAGCAGAAACATCTCATCGCTCACCCAGCCCAGCTCTGCCCCTGGAATCGCTGGCCGTTGGGGCCGCCCCCCCACCGCAATCAAGATGCGCTCGGCCCCCAGGCGGCGCTCGCCAACGGCAACGGTGTGACCGTCTTCAAAGCAGCCCCAGCCGCGCACCAGCTCTACCCCTGCTTTTTCAAGAAAGCCGAGGTGCAGCTGATTGAGCCGATCTACCTCAGCGCGCACATTGGCCAGCAGGGTGCTGGGGTTGCGGCGAATCCCCTCGATTTCCCAGCCATAGCTGGCTGCATCTGCAAGCAAATGTTTGTAAGCGGAGCCATAAACCAGCAGCTTTTTGGGCACGCAGCCGCGGATCACGCAGGTGCCGCCCACCCGATCGCCCTCCACGATCGCCACCCGGGCGCCATAGCTTGCGGCCCGTTTGGCAGCAGCTAGACCACCCGAGCCGGCCCCCAGCACGATCAGGTCGTAGGAGCTGTTCATGGGGCTTGGAGATGAAGGAATGGAGGTCCTCACGCTATGGCGTGAAGTCCTTGGGCGGAAGGGTGCTCCCCAGCTCAGCGACGAATCCAGGGAAGCTGGTGGCATTGTCAGCAGCCATAAAAAAGCCCCCCTGACGGGGGGCAGTTGAGGTGTCCCAGATGAAAACACCACATCAAATCAAGAGGTGGGTGATCAGATCGCCGTGTCGCCGCGCTCACCGGTGCGGATGCGGATGGCTTCCTCAACGGGGGTGACGAAGATCTTGCCATCACCGATTTCACCGGTTCGGGCGGCCTCGAGGATGGCAGTGAGGGTGGCTTCCAACTTGTCGTCAGTCACTACTACAACGATCTTGGACTTGGGTAGGAAGTCAACGGTGAACTCGTTGCCGCGGTAGCGCTCCACCTGACCCTTCTGTCGACCGAAACCGCGGACATCGACAAGAGTCATGCCGACCACATCGAGGCCGACGAGGGTTGTTTTGATTGCTTCCACCTTGGAAGGGCGGACCATTGCCGTGATCATTTTCATGGTGATTCAGCTTCAGTTGGTCGTGGGGTCGTAAGCCTCTTCCCCGTGGGCGACGAAGTCGAGTCCACGTTCTTCCTGCTCAGGAGTGACCCTGAGGCCCACCGTGGCGCCAACGATCCAGAGAATGACCGCGGTGCCGATGCCGACAAACCCGTAGCTGATCAGCACGGCCTTGACGTGGGCCACGAACAGGGCGGTGTTGCCGCCGCTGGCGAGGATTGCTGCCGATTTTGGGAAGTAGTCGGCCGGCACCAGGGCAGGGATGGCTAGGGCGCCGGTGAGCAGGGCTCCCACCGTGCCACCTACGCCGTGGACGGCGAAGGCATCGAGGGAGTCATCAAAGTTGATGGCCGACTTCACCTGAACTGCGATGTAGCAGGCGATGGAGGTCGCCGCACCGATGATTAGAGCCTGGGGCATGTAGACGAAGCCTGCGGCGGGGGTGATGCCCACCAGACCAGCCACGGCGCCGGTGGCGGCTCCCACGGCGGTGGGTTTGCCATCACGGAACCACTCAATCAAGCACCAGGTGAGCAGGGCCGTTGAGGCCGACAGGGTGGTGGTCAGGAAGGAGAAGCCGGCACCCTTAGCAGCGAAGTAGCTGGCGCCGTTGAAGCCGAACCAGCCGAACCAGAGCAGGCCGGCACCCAGGAGGATGAAGGGCACGTTGTGGGGAGGACGCTTGCTGCCGGGGAAGCCGCTGCGCGGACCCACAATCGCAGTGGCCACCAGAGCCGCCACGCCTGCAGCAATGTGAACAACTGTGCCGCCGGCAAAGTCGATGGCGCCGATCTCACCAAAGGGACCGATGTAGCCACCGCCCCAAACCATCTTGCACATGGGGCAGTAGATGAACAGGCTCCAGAGCAGGGAGAACCAGAACCAGGCCTTGAAGTTGATCCGCTCCACAAGGGCGCCGGAAATAAGCGCCGGGGTGATGATCGCGAACATGCCCTGGAAAAGGGCGAAGGAGGAAGCGGAGATGGCGAAGCCATCAGCTAGTGGAGCATCACCGAGCTCACCGCCTACGCCGTTGAGCCACATCTGGCCGAGACCACCGATGAAGGGGCTGCCGAAGCCGGTGTCGAAGGAGAGGGAGTAGCCGATCACAACCCAGACGACACCGATGAGCCCCATCAGGAAAAAGCTCATCATCATGGTGTTGAGCACGTTCTTGGCGCGGGTGAAGCCGCCGTAGAAGAACGCCAGGCCTGGGGTCATAAGTAGAACCAGGGCTGAACCCATCAGCATCAGCAGGGTGTCGGCGCCGTCGGTGGGGACCTTGGTCAAGGCTGCCTTGGCGGAGCCGGCCATCAGCGGCAGCAGGCCAGCACCAAAGGCGAGCAGCATCACGGCGTAACGCTTCAGTTCAGGCTCCTGAACCTTGGCGAGAAGCTGGGTGCGGAATCGATCAAAGACAGCGAGCGGGGTTGGACCGCCGCCAGCGATGGGGACTTGGGCCATGAAGGAAGGTGACCTCTAATGTTCACCAGGCCACAATCGTGCAGCGCTGCAGTCCTGTGGGTAGCAAATGACACCGTTCACGAGAACGCTGATCCCTTCCGCCCTGTGTTGGCTGGCAGCCCAATCTTGGGACGGACGTCGCTGACTAGAAGCCGCCGAATGTGCCGCCGAGGATCGACGGCAGAGAGGGTCTAGAGGGCCAACTGGGCAACTCCATGACTGGTCCTCAGCCCTTTTTTGATGTTGGATCCGTTCACGGTTGGATCGGTTCACGAGTTAGTTAGCTGCCGCGGAGTGAAGCAATCCTTCGTGACTGATGCCCTGATGCTCACTATTGAGGTCTTCAGCTGAGCTGCCTGGCCCCATCCCTTGGCTCTTGATCTCGGGCATCAGCCTGGGCAACAACCTTGGTGAAGGCGTCGAACATTGGATCTCTGGTATGAAACTTCGCTCTTGAAACTTAGTTAGGCCACTGAGCACCCCGCGAGCTCCTAGAACCAAGGCTGCTGCAGCGATAGGCATGGAGTCGAAAGCCGAGGGAGTGCTCGATTGGCAAGAGCTCGAACGCCTCGGTGCGTCCCCAGCCGATCCAGTCAACGGTCCTACCAGCGCCCAGGCCCGGCTGCGTTTGTTTGGTCAGCCGGAGGAGGCAGTGCGGGTC
Source organism: Cyanobium sp. A1C-AMD (assembly GCF_024346495.1). Classification (NCBI taxonomy): domain Bacteria; kingdom Bacillati; phylum Cyanobacteriota; class Cyanophyceae; order Synechococcales; family Prochlorococcaceae; genus Cyanobium; species Cyanobium sp. A1C-AMD. Next base: position 8,085 of record NZ_JAGQDB010000015.1, read on the forward strand.
ACTCTTTTCCGCGACCACCATGCCTGGTGTCCCTACTGCCAGAAGGTGTGGCTTTGGCTCGAAGAGAAGCGGATCCCGTACCGGATTCGCAAGGTCACCATGTTTTGCTACGGCGAAAAGGAGGCTTGGTTCAAACGGCTAGTTCCTTCGGGGATGCTGCCGGCGCTTGAGCTCGATGGCCGGTTGATCACTGAGAGCGATCGCATTCTTGAAGCCCTCGAGGGGGCCTTCGGGCCCCTGGTGCTGGGCATGAACGATCCGGCGGTGCTGCCCCTGCGCCAACTGGAGCGCCTGCTGTTCCGCGCCTGGTGCCAATGGCTCTGCAGTCCGGGGCTGCGGCCCGCCCAGGAGCAAGCTGCCAGGGCGGCTTTTCAGCGCATTGCAGGCAACTTTGAGCAGGCGCTCAGCCAGCAAAGTGGGCCCTTTCTGCTTGGCGAGCTAGGCACGGCTGATCTGGTGTTCGTGCCCTACGTGGAGCGCATGGCAGCAAGCCTGGCCTACTACAAGGGTTTTCTGCTGCGCAGCGAGCATCCGGCCATTGGCCGCTGGTTTGAGGCGCTGGAGCAGCGCCCCAGCTACTTAGGCACCCAGAGCGACTTCCACACCCATGCCCACGACCTACCGCCCCAGATGGGTGGCTGCTATGCCAGCGGAGATGCCAACCAACAAGCATTAGCCACTCAAATCGATCGGGGCCCCTGGCCCCTGGGCAGCCCCGACCCGGAAACCAGCCAGGCCGAACCGGCCAATGCGGCAGCCTTTGCCCTCAGCCGGGTGATCAAGCACCGAGCGGCAATTCTTGGCCGCAGCCCCGTGGGAGCGGAAAACTTCGATGTCCCGCTCCGCACAGCTCTCACGGCCCTGATCCACGCCAAGCCCCTGCCAGCACCGGCGGGCTCTGCCCCTGCCCTGCGCTACCTGCGCGATCGCATCAGCGTGCCCCGGGATATGCCGCTGCATGCGGCTCGGTGCCTGCGCCAGGCCTTGGAGGCCACTGCCAGTCTCGATCCAGCGGATGGCACAGCCCAGGGGGCGCCGATTCCGGTGGGCCATCGCCGCGATCAGGATCCCCAGCCATTCCTGCGGGCCGCTCCTAGCGTTTTGCCAACTGCTTAATGCCCTAGTGCCTGTGCCCCGTCTTCGACGCGTCGCCGTTGCGCTCGGCTGGGCCCTGGCCAGCTGCATTACCGGGGCGCCCGCAATCTCGCCGCTTGCGATCCCCGCCGCCCGAGCCCTGGAACTCAAGGGGGCCACCTACTTCACCAAGGCCCCCTGGAAGGTTGATCTGGTGAGCTACTACACCACCGTCTGGCAGACCAGCGCCGAGTACTACTTCACGATCAGCCTCGATGCCGACGCCGGTGCCGCCCTCGGCGGCCTCACCATTCAGCAGACCCGCGGCGTTGATACCAGCTTTCCATTCTTTGTGGATCGCACCTCAGCCTTTTTGGGCCGGCCGCGCCAGCAGGGTCCCCGCGTGCCAGTGCTGGCCCAGTTCGATAGCGATGCGCGCCGCTTCACCCTCAGCTTCCCTGAGCCCGTTTCTCCCGGGGCCACGCTCACCGTGGTGCTCAAACCCTGGAACAACCCGGCTGTCTCCGACACCTACATGTTCCAGGTGACGGCCTACCCAGCCGGCCCCAACCCCTCGCCAGCTTCGCTGGGATTTGGCACCCTGCGGATCTACGACCCCGATTGGCGCTGAGCCAGATCCCCTGAGCCATGACCCACCGGAGCTGGTCCGTGCTGTTGCCGTTGTTTTTGGCAGCGGTTGCTGGCCAGCCGCCGCTGCGGGCCCAGACCGCGGAGCCCCAGGGGTTGCGGCCCCCGATGCCCCAGGAGCTTCCGGGCCACGTTTTAGTGCCGGATGTGCGGCTCCCCGGATCGGAGGGATCTCTGGCCCGGGGCATCTTGCAGACATCAACACCTGATAACTCGCCGCCGCCCCTGGCTTACCCGTTGGCCCAACCCGCCGAAAGCCTGGACCCCTGGGGCTGGCGCTACTCGGAGCGGCGCTCTGCCTGGCGGCTGCACACCGGCGTTGATCTGGCGGCGCCGCAGGGCACGGTGGTGCTCGCCTCCCGGGCCGGACGGGTGCTGCTGGTGGAGTCGATCAGTGGCTACGGCACCACCGTGCTGCTGGACCATGGCGAGGGTTGGCAGACGCTCTATGCCCATCTGCACGAGGCCATCGTGGTGAGCGGCGTCTGGCTGGAGCAGGGGCAACCGCTGGGCATGGTGGGCATGACCGGCTCGGCGACGGGCCCCCATCTGCACTTCGAACTGCGTCGCCAGGGCGCCGAGTTGCTGGCCCTGGATCCCACACCCCACCTGCCGCCCCCATCCCTACCCCCGGTGCTTGCCACAATCAGCCCTTAATTGCGCCCCAAGACCCATGCAAGCCCAGTGGAATGGTCAGGTGATTGCCAGCAGCGATGACATCGTCAAGGTTGACGGCAACGCCTATTTCCCCGCCGCAGCCCTTGACCCCGACTGCATCCGCCCCTCGAGCCACACCAGCGTGTGCGGTTGGAAAGGCACGGCTCACTACTACGACCTGGTGGTCAATGGCCAGGTGAACGCCAATGCGGTCTGGTTTTATCCAGAGCCCAAGGAGGCTGCCGCCAACATCCGCGGCCGGGTGGCCTTCTGGAAGGGCGTGCAGGTGACCTGAATCAGCTGTCTCGCGCAACTCGAGAGAGGTGGCAGCAGCAAGGGATTCAGCAACCTGGAAACCGTAGGGTGCGCCAGTCGCCGCTGGCAGTACTCACTTCAACGCCAATCTCCACAGGGCCTGAGCTGCCACCGCAGTGGTCGTTCCACCAGCCAAGCGCTTCGCTCCATGCGGCATCGAGGGATTCGTAGAGGTCGTCGAGCACCGGATGGGGGGCGCCCTGACGATCGACTAGGCGGTAGATCCGCACGTGGCTGGGGGATTGGGTGCGCACTGCTGGCATGTCTGGCTTCGCTGCTCTACTGGTAATCATGGCCCTTGTGCCAGATCGAAACTGTCACCTTCACAACATCTTCCGGTATTGCAGGTTGCTAGGCCACCAGGCATCAACGCAAAAACAGCATCTCCTGGTAGCTGGGCAGGGGCCAGAGGTCGTCGTCGACCAAGCCTTCCAGACCATCCACCGCCGAACGCAGGTCTCCGATTAGCGGCATCAGCCTATCGGCGCAGTGACGCATGTGGGCTTCGGTGCCGTGGGGCGCGGCATGTAGGGACTGATCGAGGCTCTCGCAACCGTTGTTGAGCTGCTCTAGCAGTTCGCCCAACTGATTGCGCAATTTGAGATTGGGATGTAGGCCCATCGCCTGCTGCTCCTGCAGGGCCTGGCCCAACTCGCCTAGATAGCGCACAGCCGCTGGATATACCTGGGTGCGAGCGATCTGCAGGGCCAGCTTTGCCTCCACTTCAATCGCCAGCACGTACTGCTCGGCGTACACCTCAAAGCGGCTCTCCAGCTCCACCGCACTGAGCACTCCTTGGCGCTCAAACAGCTCGCGCACCTCCTGGCGCTGCAGCACTGGCAGGGCATCGGCGCAGGTGCGCAGGTTTTCCAGGCCACGCTCTTCGACAGCCAGGCGATGCCATTCGCTGGAGTAGCCGTCACCGCCAAACACGACGGAGCCGTGCTCGCGCATCACCTGCTGGAGCACGTTGAAGGCCGCTTCTCCTAGGGCGGTGCCGCTTTCGAGCTGGCTCTGCAGCCGATCGGCAATCCAGCCGATCGAATCGGCCAGCACCGTGTTCATCGCCACCAGGGGCCCGGCTACCGATTGGTTGGAACCAACGGCGCGGAATTCAAAGCGGTTGCCTGTGAAAGCAAATGGTGAGGTGCGGTTGCGATCGCCAGGGTCTTTGGTGAATTCCGGCAGGGTGTCCACCCCCAGAGTCATGACGCCGCCTTTGGCGGAACTCTGCAGGTTGCCCTCGCGGATCTGGTTGAACACGTCCTCGAGCTGGCTGCCCAAATACACCGAGATGATCGCCGGGGGAGCTTCATTGGCACCAAGGCGGTGGTCGTTGCCGGCGGTCGCCACCACAGAGCGCAGCAGTGGTCCGTAGCTGTGAACGCCGCGAATTACGGCGGCGCAGAACAGCAGGAACTGCAGGTTGTCATGGGGGGTCTGGCCGGGGTCGAGCAGGTTGCCCTGGGTAGCGTTGCCGATCGACCAGTTGACGTGCTTACCCGAGCCGTTGATCCCCGCGAAGGGCTTTTCGTGCAGCAGGCAGGAGAAGCCGTGCTTTTTGGCCGTGCTCTTGAGCACGGTCATGGTGAGCTGCTGGTGGTCGGTAGCGACGTTTGCGGCTTCGAAGTAGGGCGCAATTTCAAATTGACCAGGTGCCACCTCGTTGTGGCGAGTCTTGGCGGGAACGCCCAGGCGGTAGAGCTGCTGCTCCACGTCCTGCATGAAGACCTGCACTCGCTCGGGGATGGCGCCGAAGTAGTGGTCGTCGAATTGCTGGCCCTTGGCGGGCGGGGCGCCAAACAGGGTGCGGCCAGCGAGGAGCAGGTCGGGGCGCAGGGCGACGAAGGCGTTGTCGACCAGGAAATACTCCTGCTCGGCACCGCAGCTGGAGTTCACCGGAGCTACGTCGGTTTCACCGAGTAGACGCAGCAGGCGCTGGGCCTGTCGGTTCATAGCGGCGTTGGAGCGCAGCAGCGGCGTTTTTTTATCTAGGGCCTCACCGGTCCAGGAAACGAAAACGGTGGGAATGCAGAGGGTGACCCCGTTGGGGGTCTGCATCAGGTAAGCGGGGCTGGTGATGTCCCAAGCGGTGTAGCCGCGGGCCTCAAAGGTGGAGCGGATGCCGCCATTGGGGAAGGAGGAGCCGTCTGGCTCGCCCTGCACCAGCAGCTTGCCTGTGAATTCGGTGATCACCCGACCATCACTTTTGGGCGAAATGAAGCCGTCGTGCTTCTCTGCCGTTGAGTTGGTGAGCGGATAAAAAACGTGGGCGTAATACAGCGCTCCACGCCCGGTAGCCCAGGTCTTCATGGCGTCGGCCACGGCGTTGGCTAACGACAAATCGAGCTTGCCGCCCTCGCGGATGGTGCGCTGGATCGACTTAAAAATGCGTCCAGGCAAGGCCTCCTTCATCGCCTGAAGGCCGAACACATCGCTAGCCCACAGCTCATCGAAGGGGGCTGCAGCAGTTGTCGCCACCGGGCGTCGCCGCTGAATCTGCTGCAGGGCGGCGTAACGGTGCGAGCTGGGCATGGGATCGATTTGAAAACGCTTTGTGGGGGCATCCAATGCGGCAATCCCTTCCGCTTATGTAGCCGTTGCTACAAAATTACTCCCCTGATTCGAGGGCTGGTGGCTACGGCGACAGACCGGCCAGCTCAGATCAAGTACCGGCGAATGCTGGGTCGACTCCAGAACACCAGCGCAGCAGTCGTAGCCGCCCAAAGCAGACCAGAAAGCACTGCGGTGAGCAATCGGCCCTCACTGAGCAGCGCCATGCGCACGATTCCGTAAGGCAGCCCCACCGCCAGGGCCATAGACAGGGCCACGATCGCCAGGATCTGTCCCCAGGCACGCCACTTGAGCAGGGCGATCGAGCCCACCAGGCCCACCACGGCCGTAGGCAGCACGGCACTGGCGCCCACAACGAGATTGGCCGTGCGCCAGGTGGGATCCAGCAGGATTACCGCCAGGCCGAGGGGAATAGCCAGGCCATTGGCCACCAAACCCAGGCGAGCCAGGGTCACGTAGCCGCGGGGGGGCTGCTGCAACATCGCAAACTCGGTTCCAGCGACTCACCATGCTCGTTCATGGGTAGGCGGCAGGATGGTGGTGTTCGCAAATGGACGGGGATTGCAACTCCATTCCGCCCCGCCCCTAACAGGAGCCCAAGGGCCAGCAACGGCCTTCCCGCCGCTGCAGCGGGGACCCCTGACAACCCTGCAGGTGAACCTCGGTTACCGCTGTAACCAGGCCTGCAGCCACTGCCACGTCAACGCTGGACCATCCCGCACCGAAATGATGGATCCGGCCACCCTGGCCCTGATCCCGCATGTTCTGGCGGCTCGCCAGCTGAGCTGCCTCGACCTCACCGGTGGAGCGCCGGAGCTCCATCCCCAGTTCAGGGAGCTGGTGGTGGCTGCCCGCCAGCTTGGCGTCGAGGTGCTCGATCGCTGCAACCTCACGATTTTGTCGGAACCAGGCCAGGCTGATTTAGGCCGTTTCCTGGCGGATCAGGGCGTCACGGTGGTGGCCTCCCTGCCCTGCTACGCCGCCGAAAATGTTGATCGCCAGCGAGGCAGCGGCGTGTTTGAGCGCAGCATCGAGGCTCTACGTCAGCTCAATGCCCTTGGCTACGGCCAGCCAGGCAGCGGCCTAGAGCTGCAGCTCGTCTACAACCCCCAGGGGCCTGACCTACCCCCTCCCCAAGCCCAGCTGGAGGCCGACTACCGCCGGGTGCTCGCCGCCGACTACGGGGTGGTGTTCACCAGCCTCTACGCCCTTGCCAATATGCCGATCCAGCGTTTTGCCAGCTGGCTTCAAGCCCAGGGAAAGCTGGAGGCCTACCAAGCCCTGTTGCAAAACAAGCACTGCGGCGCGAATCTCGAGCGGGTCATGTGTCGCTCCCTGATCAGTGTCGACTGGCAGGGCTGGCTTTATGACTGCGATTTCAACCAGCAGCTTGGACTGAACGCAGCTGGCCGGTCCAGGCGCCATCTTGGCGAACTGCTGGTCTGGGATCCGCAGGGAGATGGGGTGGCAGTGGCGGATCATTGTTTTGGCTGCACCGCCGGAGGGGGCTCCAGCTGCGGCGGTGCCCTAAGCCGCGCCGCGGGTTGAATACCTCCTGGCCAAGATAAAAATTTTCAGCCTCTTCTCAGTTGGTTTTTCGAGTCGCCTCAGTACAATGGGATCAAATTATTGGGTGATGTGAACACGCGGATGTTTGCTAATATTCGCCTGCATTTGACTTGATGCCGGATCCTTCCCCAAGGAAAGAGGAAAGGCACATCGTGCCCTCAATAAGCATGACAATTCAGATCGACTTTCATGTCGATCTGATGTCGTTTATTGGTCGCCTTTGGGATGTGAGCTCCTCTGGTGCCTGCCTGCTGTTTCCCATCCGCGAGCCTGTAGTGCCTGGTTTGGTCGGCACCCTCACGATTCAACACCCCATCTTCGGCGATCCGATCCGGCTGCGGGCCAGCTCCCTCTGGGTCGATCGGCTGGAGTCAGCCTCCTATGTGGGGGTGCGGTTTCTTGAAACCGTCGACTTCAACACCACCTTTTTGAAAGTGCTGATGCGCCGCAGCGGTGGCTACACGCCCGTGGGTAGTTTTGGCGATCTTCTCTCTGGCACGGCATTCGGCAGCTTCAGTTGAGCAAGCAGCACCTTCGCCCAGCCCTGCTGATGATCCTTGGGCTGGGCTGGCTGCTTGCCAACTCTGCCCAGGCCCTGCAGCGGCCGGTGGATCCAGTAGCGGTCTGCGTGGTGACCCCCCGGGTGGAGCCGGTGACAGAAGGGGATGCCATTGGCCTGGTGCCCACACCCATGCCCCTGCTCGTAGTGGTCGAACCCCTGCTGGAGCTCCGCATCGAGCGCCAGGGCCTGCTGGTTTGGCAGCAGCTTGCGCCTGCCGGGCGCCCCTTCCGCGCACCCCTGGCCTGGCCCCTGGCCCCGATTGCCCCCGGCGAGGTGGTGCTGCTGCGCCTGAGACCTGAGCAGGCGGCAGAGGGCAGCTTTGCCCAAGTGCAATTAGTGGGTGCGGACGCCGAGCGGATGGCCCGCACCGCGGCCCTGATCCTCTCCCTAGGCCAGAGCCCCCCTGCCTGGCTGGCAGCGATCGAAATGGCCCTGGAAGCAGGAGATGTGTCGCTGGCCTGGGCTCTGCTGTTTGAACCCCAGCTCCCCGATGCAGGCGATTTAGCCGCCCTGCGCAACGAGGTGGTGCGCAGGGGCTGCGGCGATTGAGCCGCGACCACAGCGCAAAAGGGTACAGGCGTACTATTTTGCGCTAGTGTGACGGCCTTCGGGGATTGCCATGGCGAGCGATCTGATCTGGCTTGGTCCCTTGCAGCCAGCGCATCACGACCTCGAGCCCCTGCTTTTGCCCCTGGCCGGCGAAACCGTGGCCGCAGGCTTTCCCAGCCCTGCCGATGACTACATCGAGGCAACAATCGATCTAAACGGAGCCCTGATTCCGCGACCGAGCTCCACCTTTTTGATGCGGGTAGACGGCGATGCCATGCGCGGAGAGGGCATTCATCACGGCGATCTATTAGTGGTCGACCGCAGTGTGGGTCCCCGTTCTGGCTCCATCGTGGTCGCCGTGCACGAGGGGCGCTTTCTGCTGCGGCGACTGGAGGGAACACCTCCCCATTGGCGCCTGGTAGCCAGCGATGCCACTAGCCCCGCCATTGCCTTGCAAGGCGACGATCCCGACCTGCTGATCTGGGGCGTGGTGATCCATGCGGTACATCACCTCTGGAAGCCATCGCCGCAATCGCGAGTCCGAGGAAGCGCTTTTAAGCGTTCACCAGAAGCCTTTGGAATAAAGCCATAGGCCTAGCAATCCCATTGGCACAAACACTGCGCCAAGGATCTGCAACTTGACGGTGCGCGGAGATGGCTGATTCGTACGGGGCATGGGGGTCAGGCTGAAGGGGAGAACAAAATCGGGCGATAGGTGGGCCGAGCAGCGGGCGAGAGGCTCCACTTCACCCGGCAGGTGAAGGTGGCGTATTCACCTTTGATGGCAGTTGAGAGCCGCATGGCCGTAGCGGTTGCATTGGCTGGCATGCGGTATTGGGCCTGATTGCAGGAGTCCACTTCAGAGACGTTCGACTTGTATTCAACGGTGCCACTGGTGGGCGCGGCCTTGGCGTCTGTTTGGCCAGCCTGGGCTGCGCAGGGTGCAAGCAGGGAAGCAGTGGTACAAAGGGCCAAAAGACAGGGAAATGCAGCAATGCGGCGCATGGCTAAGCGTCAAAGTCTTCCTGTAATAGCCGAAAAGACGCAGCCGCGCCTAGTCGAGCAGCCAGTGCGGCAACCTGGCCCAGCAACGCGCTTAGGGCGGTTCTGATCAACTGATGCACTAAAAAAGATTTGGAGTGCTCTCCGGTAGCCGTCGCTATTGGCAGGCAATTGCGGCTTCCCGTGGCCACCTGGTCGGTGCGAAAGGTGGCCGATCCTCTGCAACCCGAGCTCGCGATCGGCGCTAATTCGGCAGGAAAGGTTGCGGTATGGCGAAACGGCCAAGCAACTGCGCCAGCTAGTCGATCAACTCGAAATCCTGATGCTGGTGGAGCAACTCCAATCCGTGGGCATGTGGCGTGCAGCGTTTAATCAGCTCGGAGATCGCGAGGTACTTGATCTTTTGGTGGCGGCAACACCCGATACGCCCAACTGAAATCACTGCTTGCCTTTGACCTCGAGATCGTGAGCACCCTTTTGTAGAAGGTAGGAATTAATGGCCTCTTTTAAGACGGCACCAAGTTTCTTGCCCTCGAGAATTGTTAAAAGTTTTAAAGCTCGATGCTCCTCCACGGAGAGCTCAACGGTAATTCTTGGCATGATTGTGAAGGGACCTGAACCGATATGACAAATATATGCCAACACTGGTGGAGGATGTGCAGTCGGATATCAACACCTAAACGTCAATGCTTCACCACAGGACTGTGAGATAATGCACTGGTCAAAAGGTTGGATTGGTGAATTAGTGATTAAGAGTTAAGTCTAATTTTGCAAAAGCTTCCCGGTGTCCCAGAAGCGTCGTAGCATTCCAGGCTGCCAGGCCGTGCGGCGGCCACCTCCCCCGTCAGGTCAGTGCGGCCAGCCGGTCGAAAGTTGGTTTCGTTAAGGCTTGAGTTCTAGGAATAAATAATTGTCTTCAGGGCTTATCGGCCTCGCCAGCCAATGCAAAATACAAAGACTAAAAGGTTGCAAAAAAGCCAAAGCGGCCAGTTATTCAAGCAGGCATTGCTTTAGTGATGTTGGCGCCACCAGTGCCAGCTTTCAATATTGATAAACAACCCAAGCAGGGTCATCACCGCCATCAGTGCGATCTGATCAAGGCGTGCATCTGGCGCCAAACAGCAGCGGCAAGGCTCCCAGGGGCACTTGGCTGTTGATCTCGGGTGACTGCCCGTGGAATAAGGGCATCAAGCCCAAATCCACGTGGAACAGCATGGCCAGCAACCAGGCAATCCAGAGAGTGATCAACCGCTGGGCATGATTTGTAGTGGAGCGCATGCATCCATCCAGGTGTTATGGGCAAGCGCCTGCTGCCATCAAATCGAAACCCGGTTCCAGGGCATCAGGGCCAGCAGGCGGGCCATGCCACAAAAACCACTGATGCCAGCAAACACCAGGCCGGCTCCCACAAACCAGCTGAGCAGAATCCAAGCCGGCGCCACCCAGCTGCCGAGGCCCAGGCCGAGCAGCACCAAAGAGCCAGCGGCGATCTGAACCTGGCGCATCAGCGGCAGGGGGGCGTTGTTGAGCCTGCGCAGGGGCAGTCCAGCCTGCTGCCAGGTGGGGATGCCGCCATCTAGATCGGCAAGGGGGCTGGTGTGTCCGCGCCGCACCAACTGGGTTAGGGCCTAGGCACTGAGACGGGTATCGAGGTCTGGTTTCATGACTGATAAGGAGGTTGATCAGGTGGAAGCGACGCCTTGCAGCGGGTAGCCCTCATCCGCCCAGCGGGCCAGGCCGCCGTGGAGGTTTGCCACCTGGCTGAGGCCGGCCTTAAGCAACTGCTGGGTAGCCAGGGCCGAGCGGCTACCGGAGTGGCAGACCACCACCACCGGTTGATTGACGGGAAGTTCGGAGATGCGACCTTCCAGTTCCGGCAGGGGAATCAGCAGGCTGTCCGCCACCCGACCGTCGGGGCCGCCATATTCCTCAGCCGAACGCACATCCAGCAAGGTGAGGCCATCAAGGTGGGACGCCACCCAGGCGGGGGAAAGTTCAGGCAGGCCTGCATAGCTGCGTTGCAATGGCGCCCAACATGGGTTTGCAGCAGGGCTGGTGACGCCCTGATCCACGGGCTTGCCAGAGCGCATGTTGCCAGGCAGGGCTTCGGCGATCCTGTGGGGGTGGGGCAACTGCATGGACTCCATGTGACCAACGAAATCCCTTTCGGTGGCCATACCGCCCAGGCGGGCGTTGAAGGCTTTTTCTTCAACGACCGAGCTGACCGTGCGGCCCTCGTAGTCGTGCCCTGGATAGAGCAAGCAGGAGTCGGGCAGGCTGAAGAGTTGCTGGGTAATCGAGGCCCAGAGGGTATGGGGGTTGCCCTGCTGAAAGTCACAGCGACCGCAGCCCCGCACCAGCAAGGCGTCACCACTGAATGCCATCGACTGATCGTCGAGCACAAAACTGAGGCAGCCATTGGTATGACCTGGGGTGCTGCGCACCTCGAGCCAGCGAACACCAAAGGACAGCCGATCCCCGTGCTGCAGGGGCATGGTCACGTTTTCCGCCTTAGCGGCTGCAGCCAGGCCAATTGCACAGCCAGTGGCCTCGTGCAGCAGCCAGCTGCCGGTGACATGGTCGGCATGGACATGGGTATCCAGAGAGGCCACCAGCTCGAGCCCCAGCTCACGGAGTAGGGCGAGATCCCGGCCGTGGCGCTCAAACACCGAATCGATGATCACCGCCTGGCGACTGGACACATCGCCTATTAAGTAGGTGAAGGTGCCGGTCTGGGCATCAAAAAGCTGGCGGAAGAGCAGGGATCCCCCTCCAGCCGCTGCCCGCAGGGAGATCGGCGTAAACGGGGCGACAACCATCGCGGCATTGCAGCTTGCTATGACCATAGCCGCATAAAGGCGTCGCGTTCGGGGTTGGTCGGGGGAATGCGGCTTGCGACATAGCTGCGACATAATTAATAGATGGCTCATTCCAGCTCCATGCCGTCTCCCCAGTTGCTGGAGGAGTACTGCCAGTTTTTCCGTTTGCTGAGCGAGCCGGCGCGCCTCCAGTTGATTTGTCAGCTCAGGGCAGGGCCCATGGATGTGGCAGCACTGATCGAAGCCACTGGCTTCTCCCAATCCCACATCAGCCGCCAGCTCGGCCAACTGCAGCGGGCTGGCCTAGTGCGCTGCGAGCGCGATGGGGTGCGCACCATCTGGAGTGCCGAAGGCGCCTTGGTAGACGAGCTCTGCTCCTTGGTCCAGACCCGACTCAAGCGACGTCTCGAGAACCAGTTAGCCCAACTGCAATCAGCCTGAGCGCGCCGGGCCTTAAGTCGGAAGAATGGCCCTAGCAAAAGTTCCCCATGGCGCAGCCAAAATCGCCCCTAGATCAGCTGCAGGAGCACCTACGCCAGAGCCAGCTGCTGGGCTCAATCAGCAGTGCCCTCTATTACGACCAGAACACGGTGATGCCGGCGGCCGGTGCCGAATGGCGTGGCGACCAACTGGCCCTGTTGGCCAGTCAGCTACACGAACGCCAGAGCAGCCCTGCTTACGCCGATCTGGTCGAGGCGGCGGAAGCCGAGCTGCAAGCCAGCACCCCGGCGGCGGTGCGCCGCAACCTGCAGCTACTGCGGCTTGAGCTAAATCGCCAGCGCTGCCTAGATCCCCAGCTAGTAGCCCAGATCGCCCAAGCTCAGTCGCGCGGCAATGCCATCTGGCAGGAGGCAAGGCGCCGCAGCGACTTCAGCATCTTTGCTCCGGCCCTGGAAAGCCTGATCGGCCTACGCCGCGAACAAGCGACCCAACTTGCCGCCGCCGAAGCCCAACACCGCAGCCCCTGGGAAATCCTGGCCCAGCCGTTTGAGCCCGACGTCAGCAAAGAACGGCTGCAGCAGCTGTTTGCCCCACTGCAGGACGAGCTGCCCGTCCTGCTCCAGCAGGCGGCAGCAACCCACGTATCCCCCCTGCCAGAGCTACCCGAAGCCCTGCAGGAAAATCTCTGCAGCGAGCTACTCAACAGCTGGGGCTACAACCCGGCCTACTGCCAACGCTCCCGCTCGGCCCATCCCTTCTCCTGCACCGTGGGCCCCCAGGACTTCCGCATCACCACCAGGGTGGTGCCGGATCAGCCCCTCTCGGCCTTCCTTGCCACCGCCCATGAATGGGGCCACTCCCTATATGAACAGGGCCTGCCCCGCACGGGCAACCACTACTTCCCCTGGCCCCTGGGTGAGGCCACCTCGATGGGGGTGCACGAGTCGCAGTCGCTGTTCTGGGAATGCCGCGTGGGCCGCAGCCGCGCCTTCGCCGAACGCTGGCATCCGCGCTTCTGCACTGGCTTAGGGAGCGGTGGTGGCAGTGATCCCTGGGGTGGAGCCCACGGCTTCTGGCGAGGGCTCAATCCCCTGCGGCCCGGCCTGATTCGGGTGGAAGCCGACGAGCTCAGCTACTGCTTACACATCGTGCTGCGCTTTGAGCTGGAGCTGGCCCTGCTCGAGCAGGAGCTGCCGGTGGCGGAGCTTCCAGGTTTATGGAACCGCCGCATGGGCGAGCTGCTGGGCCGTACCCCTTCAAGCGATTCGGAGGGATGTCTGCAAGATATCCACTGGGCAGAAGGCCTGTTTGGCTATTTCCCCAGCTATGCCCTGGGCCATCTGATCAGCGCCCAACTCGCGGAAACCATGGAGCAGGAGCTTGGCGGCCCAGGTGCCATCGAGGCCGCGATTGCTGCTGGTAAGGAGAGCAGCCTGCGGGACTGGCTGGCCAGCAGGGTTTATCCCCTGGGCCGCAGCGTCAATGCGGAAGAGCTGGTGGAACAGGTGAGTGGCCAGAGCCTTAGCGCAGCAGCCTTCCTTCGCTATCTGCGCAACAAGCTGGAGCGCCTGCAGGCAGATACTTAGGATGCCGCTTAGCCACTCAAATTCCGCTTCATGGCGAACATCGACCACGCCCCGAGCCGCACGATGCTCAACCTGCTGCACGTGCTGCCGGCCTTCGCTGATGAAGCAGAGCTGCGCTTGAACGCGATCGTGGAGCTCAACTCCATGACGATCAACAAGTACGAACTGATCACGGAAACAGGCCACCTCAAGCTGGATCGCGTCGGCTACTCGTCGCTGGCCTACCCCTTCGCCTACGGCTGTATCCCCCGCACCTGGGACGAGGACGGCGATCCCCTAGATATTGAAATTGTCGGTGTCACCGAGCCCCTAGTGCCGGGATCGCTGGTGGAAGCTCGGATCATCGGCATCATGACCTTTGACGACGGCGGCGAGGTCGACGACAAGGTGATCGCCGTATTGGCCGATGACAAGCGCATGGACCACATCACCAGCTTCACCCAGCTTGGTGAGCAGTGGGTCACGGAAACCCAGTACTACTGGGAGCACTACAAAGACCTCAAAAAACCCGGCACCTGCAAGGTCAATGGCTTCTTGGAGCCAGCAGAAGCTGTGAGCATCATTAAGGAGTGCGAACGGCGCTATCTCCATATCATCGACGCCAAACTGGTTAACTAAGCGCCCTTATCACCATGGCTGACTACCTCAAACCGCTCTGGATTGCCGCAGCAGCCCTGGCGATGGCTCCGGCTTGGACCCCTGTCCAGGCCCAGAGCAACAGCCGGGAAATTGTGCTTCGGCTTGACAAGCGCACGATCAGCCTGCGTGAAGGCGGCAAGGTGCTGGGCAGTTGGCCAGTGGCGATTGGCGATCCCAGCACCCCCACACCAGTAGGGCGCTTCTCGGTGCAAAACAAGGTTGTTAATCCCAAATACCAGAGCACCAAAAGTGGCAAGATCAACGCCACCGTCGGCCCAAATGGCCCCTTAGGCGATCGCTGGCTTGGATTCCAGAAAAGCGGACTCAACCAGTACGGCATCCATGGCACGCCAAATGCTTGGTCATGGACGGTGACATCACGCGCAGCCGTTACCAATGGCTGCGTGCGCATGCTCCACGAGCATGTGCGCTCCTTATTTGATCAGGTGGAAGTCGGTACGCCAGTAATCGTGCAGCGCTGAAGCCAGCCGATTGTCGAAAATATTCTGGAGATAACCCCAGCTGCGGCCGCAAGTTGGGGTTATCGGCGTACCTTATAAGGCCAAAACAAGGCATGAGGCCTTTCGACTGCGTCTATGTCTGCGGTTCCCCACTCCAATCCTTCCTGCGAACCCCAAGTGAGCACCACCTTGAAGTGGGCCAGTGACGGCGAGCTTTCACCCCTTGATTTGGAGCGGATACTTGCCAGGTTAAGTGCGGTTGATCCAGCAGCCCAGGCGCTCTGTAGCCAGCTGCAGACTCAATCTTGAGCCCAATCCCCAGCGGGTGTGAGCTGGCGCGCTAGGGCCCGGGCCATGCCATCGCGGCTTGCCAAGCCACGTAGAGAAGCAACCGGCAAACCGGGATTGGGAAGTCCATGGGGCAGGGCTGCCGCCGCCGCAGCCGGCACATCAAAAACCGGCAATTGGCGCAAGCCATTTGGCCTGAGCTGGTCTTCCAGCTGAGCAAGCTGGGCAGACATCGGCAGCCATACCAAGTCACTGCGGCGACAGGAGAGCAAGGTGGGCACCGGTAAAGAGCCGTCGTGATTGAACTCCCGCTCGGCACTCAGGGCCCGCTGCAGATCAGCCAGGGTGACCAGCCCCACCACCCAAGCCCCATCAGCCACCACCAGACAGTGGCCGTGGGCCTCCACCAGCTGAAGCAAGGCCTTTTGGGCTGGTAACTCAGCTGCCAGCACCAGGGGGGCCTCCGGCTCGAACGCCTCAGACACCCGCAGGGCGGCCAACTGGCGGCGGCGATGCTCCTCTTGGGGGTCAGGCCCAAGTAAGCCCGGATCAGCCAGGCCCTGCCAGCGCTCCACCAAGGCAGCACTGAGACCTGCGGCGGCCATCAGCGGCAGCACAATTCGAATATCGCGGGTGAGCTCAAACAGCAGCAACAGGGCCGTCAGAGGAGCCCGGGCACTACCGGCTAGCACGGCGGCCATGCCCACCATGGCGTAAGCGGGTGGCTCAGCCACCGGCAGGTGCAGGCCACTATCACCAAGCAGCTGGCCGTAGCAGTTGCCGAGCACCGCTCCCAGGAAGAGGGATGGGGCAAAACCACCGCCAACAAAGCCGGTGGCATTGCTGATACCAGTTGCTAAAAGCTTGACCCCCAGCAATACCAGCAAGGTGAGCAGGGGCACGCCACCCTCGCTGCCAAGCAGGGCCTCAATCGTGTCGTAGCCGACACCCAGCACCTGGGGAAAACCCAGAGCCATCACACCCACAGAGGCACCCCCTAGAGCGG
The DNA here is from genome assembly GCF_024346495.1 of Cyanobium sp. A1C-AMD. Taxonomy (NCBI): domain Bacteria; kingdom Bacillati; phylum Cyanobacteriota; class Cyanophyceae; order Synechococcales; family Prochlorococcaceae; genus Cyanobium; species Cyanobium sp. A1C-AMD. The sequence continues at coordinate 24,275 of NZ_JAGQDB010000015.1, forward strand.
TGGGCAGGCCTGGCGGCAGCTGGCCCAGCCAGGCCTGAAGCCGCTCGCTGCGGCCTGCAGCCAGCAGGCTCACCAAGGCCCAGGACATCAAGCTGGCCACCAGGCCTAAGCCCAGATAAAGGGGCAACTCCAGTGGTGAGCGCACCTCGTAAGCAGGCAAGCGCAAAATCGGTGTGTCGCCGAGCAGCAATTGGGTGACCAGCGAGGAAGCCACCGCCGCCACCAGCACCGCCCGCAAGCTGGGCCGGCCCTGAACGGCACTGAAGCTTCCTTCAAAAGCAAAAAACACCCCGGCGATGGGTGCCTTGAACCCCGCCGCCAGGCCTGCGGCCACTCCCGCAGCCACCAGGGCTTTCTGGCTCTGGGGCGAGAGCCCGCCGCGCAGGGCCACCCACAGACCGATATTGCCGCCACTTTCAACGCTGGGCCCCTCCGGGCCGAGGGAGGCACCACTGCCCAGGCTGATGGATGCACCCAGCAGGCGCTGAAAGGGCAAGCGGGGCCGAGCGCTAACGGCGCCATCGGCCATCGCCATCAGGCTGGGTAGGCCAGGGCCCAGATCACCGCCATAGCGGCGCAAAAGACCAACGGCCCAGCCCCCCAGGGTGGGCACCACAACCACCGGCCAAAGACTTATCCAATCGGGCAGGGAGGAAACCGGCAGGGGCAGCGGCTCGGGAACGGCCGGGGGCGGTGGCAGGAAGCCAAGCCCGCCGAGACCCACCTGGAGCAGGGCCCGCAGAGGTGTGCCCGTATCAGGAGCAGCCGCTAGCGGCAATTCGATTGCTAACTCCGGCGGCTGGCTACGACCAACCGTTAGGAGCCCCTCCACAAAAGGTCCAAAAAGCCCGTTATTGATGAAGCCCAGCAATTCGTGGAAGGCCACCACTGCCAGTCCCGTGAGCACCCCAATCAGGGCAGCCCAGGCCAGCAGATTCCATTGATAGGGAAGGGCGCGGGCCTCGGCTTCAACGGGGCTGGCCGCCGCTGGCGCTGGTTCAGGCTTCGGGCCGGACAGTTGCAAAAATCTCCTCCAGTATCTCGCCTGCGCCCTGGGCCTTCAAAGCATGGGCAAGGGCGATCCCAATGGCCTCAGGGTCGGCCTGGGGACCGCAAGCCTCATCGCGAATCAGGCGCAGGCCGTCGATGCTTGCAACCATTCCCGTTAATACAAGCGTATCTCCGTCGAAGCGGCTGTTAACACCGATGGGCACCTGACAGCCCCCCTCCAGCTCACGCAAAAAGGCTCGCTCAGCCAGGCAGCGACGGGCGGTGGGCTGGTGCTCCAACACCTTGATCTGCTCGAGCACGGCGGCATCCCCCTCTCGACACTCAATACCCAAGGCACCCTGGCCAACGGCGTGGAGAGAAATGGAGGGGTCGATCAGTTCGTGGATGCGATCCCCCAAACCAAGCCGTCCCAAGCCAGCGGCCGCCAGGATCAGGCAGTCGTACTCACCAGCATCAAGTTTCTCCAGACGGGTGATTACGTTGCCGCGCACATCCTTAAAGCTGAGGTGCGGGAAGTGGTGGCGCAGCTGGGCTAGACGGCGCAGGGAACTGGTGCCCACCACGGCGCCTGCGGGCAGGGTTGCCAGGCTCTTATCGCGGTGTTGTTCATGCACCACCAAGGCATCCGCGGGATCTTCCCGCTCAGTGATGCAGCCAAGCATCAGCCCCTCGGGCAGGTTGGTTGGCAGATCCTTGAGGCTATGGACGGCGATATCAGCCTGTCCAACAAGCATCTGAGCCTCTAACTCCTTGGTAAAAAGGCCTTTGTCGCCGATCTTGGCGAGGGCCACATCGAGAATCTTGTCCCCCTGGGTGGCCATCGCTTCAATCGTGATCTCCAGACCGTTATGGGCCTGGATCAGTTCATCGCGCACCCAATTGGTTTGCACCATGGCCAGCTGGCTGCGGCGGGAGGCTATGCGCAGGGGGTTGGCCATCAGGGGCAGATAACAGCCACTCAGATTAAGGGCCGAAGAAATCAAGGGGCAATGGACCCCAGGTGTCTTCCGCAGCCGTATCTGCTGAACAGTGACCGCTGATCAATAGACCCTCTCCTAGACCGGTTTCAGCGCGCACATGAAAGCGACCGCTGTTTTGGTTGGCCTTGAGGAAGACCGGACCCTCGATCGAATCGAGGGCAACACCGGCGGGATCTAGCTCCAATTGCGACCAGCCCAGAGCCGTCTCAACCTGACGCAGACAGGTCACCGCAGCCGCTGCAGAGGCTGCCATCACTCCCGCCGTGAACCAGTCGCAGCGAGCCAGCAGCGGCTCAAGCTCTGCCCGCAGTTCCGAGAGCGCTGCGGGGTCGAGCGACGGAGCAGTGCGCAGCCCCCGCAGGGATGCCAGGCCCTGACTCACTTGATGTACTCCTTGAGCACGCCGTTTCGGTTGGGGTGGCGCAGCTTGCGCAGGGCCTTGGCTTCAATTTGACGAATGCGCTCCCTGGTGACATCAAAGATCTGGCCGATCTCTTCAAGGGTCTTCATGCGGCCGTCATCTAGGCCGTAGCGCAGACGCAGCACGTCACGCTCCCTGGGGCTGAGGGTGGCCAGCACGCCCTCGAGGTCCTCTCGCAGCAGATTCTTGGCCACATCCTGCTCAGGGTTTTCAATATCGGCCTCGATGAAGTCACCGAGGCGGGAATCCTCCTCTTTGCCGATCGGCGTCTCCAGGGAGATGGGCAGCTGGGCGCTTTTGGCGATGAAACGCAGCTTCTCGATGGTCATTTCCATCGATTCGGCAATTTCCTCTTCGGTGGGCTTGCGGCCGAATTCCTGGGAGAGGGTCTTAGTGGTCTTCTTGATCCGGGAAATGGTTTCGTATAGGTGCACCGGAAGGCGGATAGTGCGTGACTGATCAGCGATAGCCCGGGTGATCGCCTGACGAATCCACCAGGTGGCGTAGGTGGAAAATTTATATCCCTTTTCGTGGTCGAATTTTTCGGCAGCCCGGATCAGGCCGAGGGAACCCTCCTGAATCAGGTCCTGGAAGCTCAGGCCCCGGTTCATATATTTCTTGGCGATCGAAACCACCAGGCGCAGGTTTGACTGCACCATCTTTTCCTTGGCTCGGCGGCCAAGCATCAGGCGCCGGCGGAACTTGATGGAGGGCATCTCCACCAATGCCGCCCATTCCTTGTTGTCGGGCTGGCGGCCGTGATCGGCCTCAAACTGAGCAGCGATCTCCTCGAGCTGGAGCAGATCGGCGATCTTGCGAGCTAGCTCGATCTCCTCATCGGGCCGGAGCAGGCGGATACGGCCGATCTCCTGGAGGTAAACCCGAATGGAGTCTTCGGTGTAGACACCTTTAGGCCCCACCTTGATGCTGGCGAGGGCCTTGGCAGCCTTCTCGTCCTTCTCGGCAGAGCTGCCGGATGGGCCTAGATCATCGGCATCGTCTAGCTCAGCGGTATCGACGGGAGCCTCAATCTTGGCCTTGGCCGCCGCGGCTTTAGGAGCTGAGGATTTGCTTGCGGCCGGCTTTGCTTTTGGAGCAGCCTTTGCCTTGGTAGCAGCAGTTCCTTTAGAAGCAGCCGGGGTCTTGGCAGCAGCCGGAGCTTTGGCAGCGGCTTTTGCTTTTGGCGCAGCCTTTGGCTTAGGTGCAGCCTTCTTGGGCTTTACTTGCACCTCTTCACCGGCCGCCGTGGCCACCATCAAGATTTCAGGAGTTGCTTTCGGCTGGGCAGCAGCAGGGCTCATAGGTAACGAAAACGAAACAACAAAACAAATGGGCGGAAACGCATCGCCTGAAATCGGGTCTAGAGATCTTCTGTCTGCAATCGGCAGAAAATTGTTTCAGCTACGCCGGGATTAGCCGTAGGAGCTGGTGCAAGACCACGAAAACGGGAACGAAACCTCTGAACGGTGGTAGTTGGCAGGGAAAAGTCGAGCGACCCGGCAAAAAGCAAGGGGTCGGTGGCCGAGGCCTGGAAGGGTTGGCCGAGGCCTGGACAGGTTGGCCGAGGCCTGGACAGGGCTGACAGGGGTGGTCGCAGACCGGGAGGCCGAATGGTGGGAGGCTGGCTCCCGGGGTCTCACTTCAGGTCTTCCCGCTGGACGGAAATCTGCTTAGTTCCGACGGCAGTCCTTGAACTGCCCAACATCCACATCCTAAGAATGGGTTGTGACCTTTGCAAGCTTGTCGACCCCCTGGCTGCAGATCTGGCTCGAAGCCGGGCGCGAAGGCCAGGTATTCACCTACGCCAACTCGCCAGAAACCCCAGCCGGGATTGGGGATTTGGTGCGGGTGAGGCTGCAGGGCCGCCCGCACACCGGCTTGGTGGTGGGCTGGCTTGATCAATTACCCGCCAGTCTCAGCAGCAAGCGAATACAGCCGATCCTGGAGGTTTGGCAGCGGGCTGCCGTAGATCCCGATTGGCAAAACTTAATGACAAGCGTGGCGGCGGAGTGCCACACGAGCCTCTTCAAAACTCTGAAAAGTGCCCTGCCACCGGGCTGGCTTGGCCAGCGCAACCAGGGGCCAAGCAGGCCAAGCCGTGCAATCTGGCTGGTGGAGCGCTCCGATAAAGCACTCCTCAGCCAGCCCCTCACCGAGCGGCAGCAGCAACTGCTTGAGCACCTTGGGCGCCATAGCGGGCCAGTGCCCCTGCGGGATCTTTGTGGTGAGGCTGGCTTCAGTCGCGCCGTCCTCAAGGGCCTGGAGGCTCGGGGCCTGGTGCAGCGCCTTCAGGCTCCCCCCGAGGGCAGTGGAGCTGGCCTGGCACCGGCTCACTGGCCTGCCCTGACGGAGGCCCAGGCCGCTGCAGTCCAGGCCCTTTCCGGTGCTCCAGCGGGCGCGGAATTTTTGCTCTGGGGTGTTACAGGCGCCGGCAAAACTGAGGTGTATCTGCGGGCGGCTGCTCAAGCTCTGGAGCTGGCGCAGGCCACCCTCTTACTCACCCCGGAGATTGGCCTAATTCCCCAGTTGCTCGACCGGGCACGGGAACGCTTCGGCTGCCGGGTGGTCGAGTTCCACAGCGGCCTTTCCGATGGAGCCCGGGTGGCGGCCTGGCGTCGCTGCCTAGAACCAGAAGCGGTGGTGGTGGTGGGTACCCGCTCAGCGATCTTTCTGCCCATGCCCAGGCTGGGCCTGATCGTGCTCGATGAGGAACACGACAGCTCCTACAAGCAGGACAGCCCGATGCCCTGCTACCACGCCCGCGACGTAGCCCGCCTACGGGCCCGGCACAGCGGGGCGCGGCTGGTGCTCGGCAGTGCCACCCCCTCCCTCGAGAGTTGGCTGAGCTGCCAATCCCCCCAACCAGCCAGCCGCCTCCTACGACTGCCGGAGCGGATTGGTTCGCGACCCCTGCCTGCCGTACGGGTGATCGACATGCGCCACGAGCTCGCGGACGGCCACCGTCGCTTGATCAGCCGGGCCCTGATGGGGCGCTTAGAGCAGCTGCAGGAGAAGGGCGAACAGGCAGTGGTGCTGGTCCCCCGACGGGGCTATCGAGCATTCCTGAGCTGTCGCAGCTGCGGCGAAGCGGTGCTCTGCCCCCACTGCGATGTATCCCTAACCGTGCACCGCTCCAAAGGGGGCCAGGAATGGCTGCGCTGCCACTGGTGCGACCACCGCGCCGAGATGGGCAATCGCTGTGGCCACTGTGGCTCCACGGCCTTCAAGCCCTTTGGCGCGGGCACCCAGCGGGTGATGGAGCAGCTGGCAACCGAGCTTGAAGGGTTGCGCCTGCTGCGCTTTGATCGCGACACCACCCGGGGCCGCGACGGCCACCGCCGCCTGCTCGATCGCTTTGCCCAAGGGGAAGCCGACGTATTGGTAGGCACCCAGATGCTGGCCAAAGGCATGGACCTACCCCGGGTCACCCTGGCGGCGGTATTGGCGGCAGACGGGCTTTTGCATCGCCCAGATCTGCGCTCCTCCGAGCAGTGCCTGCAGTTGCTGTTGCAATTAGCGGGCCGGGCGGGCCGCGGCGAAAAACCAGGCGAGGTGCTGGTGCAGACCTACAGCCCTGACCACCCGGTGATTCGCCACCTGGTGGATGGGCGCTATGAGCTGTTTTTGGCCGAGGAGAGCCAGTTGCGCCGCCAGGGTGGCCTGGTGCCCTTCAGCCGGGCCTGCCTCCTGCGTCTGAGCGGACCAAGCGCCAGCGGCACGGCAACCGCCGCCGCCGCCTTGGCGGAGAGAATCCGCAGCCAAGTGGCGGCAGCCGGCTGGCTGTTGATTGGTCCCGCCCCGGCCCCGGTAGCCCGGGTAGCGGGCAAGAGTCGCTGGCAGCTTTTGCTGCATGGTCCCGCCGCCCAGCCCCTGCCCTTGCCGACTGAAAGCCTGCTGCGGGAGGGGCTGCCTGCGGGGGTGGGTCTGGCGATCGACCCCGACCCCCTCAGCCTTTGAGCACCGCTCTCAAGCCGGTAGTTCCGGCAGGCCGAAGCCCAGCAGACGCCGCAGGCGCTCCAGGGCCAGCACCAGCATTAGGGCAAGGGCAATCAGGGCGCCGCCAATGCCAAGACCACTCCAGCGCCAGCAGCTGAGCTGCAGGGTGTTGCTGGCGCCAAATCGCAGGGGCCAGTGCAGGGCAGCTCGTCCAGAAATCGCCGCAGCGGGCTCGGGACTGGCCAGGCGGACAGCCGCAGGGGTCACAGGGGCCAGGTCGATGGTGGCGCTGAAACCCGGCAGAGAGGTGAGCCCACGCAGGTCCACTGTCAGTTCAAGGCTTTGGCGCACCCCCAGCAGCCAATTGCGCTCCCGCAGCTGGAAGTGGGGCGGCTGCAGGGCCACACCGGCCAGATCCGCTGCCGCGCTGAGGTTTGCCGCCAGCAGAGCAAGGGCCTCGGGCGCTGGCAGCACCGGGCTCTCCAGTCGCTGGTGAAAGCCGTCAGCGCCAGCAGATGGCTTGGGCTGCTTGGCCGGGTGAAATCCCTGGGTCAGCAGGGTGCGGCCAAACTGACGGGCCCAGGGCTCGGGTTGGGTGCCGGGGCTCGATAGGCCATGGGCGATCTGCAGCCGGCCCGGCCCCTTGAAGGTCAACTCGCTGCGCACCTCGGTGCAGCCGCCTAGCAGCAGCGTCAGCAGCAACAGCAAAACTGCCAGCACAGCGAAGCCCACTGGAGCCCTGGTTGGCCCCACCGGTGGCGGTGGCGGCGGTGGCGGTTTGTTGGAGCGGCGGCCGCGGGCAAGCTGCTGCATCTGGCCGCCCATGGCCTCGGCTGTGCCCAGATCGGGCAGGGTGATCGACCAATCGCGGGGGCGCTCGAGGGCCGGTGCCTCCAGCACGGTGAGTAGGTCTATGGCCTGAGCCCGCAGGCTGGCATCACGGCAGCGCTTGATCAGCCGGCAACACAGGATCGCCCGGCCGTTGTCGCCCCGCCCCATCCAGGCGGTGGCGAGCAGCAGCTGAATCTCAGCTCCGGTGGCGGTAGCAGCAGGATGCTCACTGCTGAGGGGATCCAACAGGCGTACAACCTGGCCGTAATCGCCCCGCTCGAGGGCTGCACGGGCTGCAGCCAGCAGGTCTTCAGCCATGGCCGACGCGCTGGCTGCCCACCACCATGGTGCCAATCCCCGAATCGGTGAATACCTCCAGCAACAGGGCGTGGGGCACCCGGCCATCGACGATGTGGGCCGCCGCCACTCCCTGGGCCAGGGCCCGGATGCAGCATTCGGTCTTCGGGGTCATGCCGCCTGCCACCACACCGTCATGGATTAATTGGCGTGCGTCCGCCAGGGTCAGCTGACGAATTAGGGAGTCAGGATCGTGGCGATCCTTCAAAATCCCTGCCGTATCGGTGAGCAGGATCAGTTTCTCGGCCTGTAAAGCCGCGGCCAGTTCACCGGCCACGGTATCGGCATTGATGTTGTGGGCCTGGCCCTCAGCATCGGCGGCCACGCTCGAGATCACAGGGATGTAGCCGGCATCAAGCAGGGGGAAAAGCACTGCCGGATCTACTGCCGCCACCTCTCCCACCAGCCCATTAACCCCGTCGGCGTAGGTGCGGGCCCGCACCAAGGAGCCATCACTGCCGCAAAGTCCCACGGCCCGGCCACCCACCTGGTTTAGGCCGTTAACGATGTTTTTGTTGACTCGGCCCACCAGCACCATCTCCACCACGTCCATGGTTTCCGGAGTGGTGACCCGCAAACCATCACGGAATTCGGGCTCGATTTGGAGGCGATTTAGCCAGTCATTGATCTCCGGGCCGCCGCCATGGACCACCACCGGCTGCACCCCCACCGAGGCCAGCAGCACCACATCGCGGTAGACAGCGTCGCGAAGCTCCGCCTGCACCATTGCCGCGCCGCCGTACTTGACCACCACCCTGCGGCCCGCAAAGCGTTGGATGTATGGAAGGGCCTCACTTAGGACCGACACCCTCAGGGTGTCCTGGCTGCTGATCAAGGTTTCGCTTGTCGATGGGGCAGATGGATTAAGCGGTCTTAGCTAGCGCTGGGCTCGGGCACCAGAGCGAGGCTGAATTCATCGCGGCGCTCTGGCTTGATGTCGGCACTCAAACCGGGGCCAAAGAAGCGGCCCAGCCGATCAGCGCGGGCCTGCCAGCGATCTAGGGGCACCCCTTCGCAGCGAAAGCGCAGGCGCAAGCCATAGCGGCCATCGCAGTCGAGCTCCTCAATACTCAGCAGCTGGGGCGGAGCGTCCTCGTCCCAGAGCTTGAGCACCTCCAGGGAGCTCTCCAGATGGGCTTTCTGGCCGTAGCGCCAGCGATCTACATCGGCCAGCAGCTTGCGCAGGGGCTCGCTCTCCGGCAGGTCCCGCAATTGCTTGAAACGGGAGGCCGGCGTTAGTCGCTTAGGTGGAGGCAGCTCAGAGGATTTCAAGGCCAACCCACCCAACAGGATCGGAATGCCGTAGAAGATCGTGGGCAGGCTGAGATTGGGGATATCGGTGGCGTAGGCGATCGTGCCGATCACCGTGAGCACAGCCCCCGCGATGGTCACGAGGCTGCCTGGTGAGAGAAGTGCTTGCATACAGCCATCTTCCTTTATGCCCATGGCGGATGCGACCACCAGCCGGCCCAGCGAAACCGGCACCGCCGAACTGATCAGCAACCTCAAGAGCGACCGGCTTTGGTTATTGCGCCAAATTGATGCGGGTCGTTGGGCCCAATGGCGCCTCGATCTAGCCGCCCTGGAGCGGGAGCTGGGCCAGCTGCTCGATCAGTTGAGCGACTCCGATTCCAGCGCCGACGCCTAGCTCTGAACGGGATCAATCCCGCATCAAAAAGGGATGTCGTCGTCGTCAGGGAGATCAGGCACCAGCGGGGAGGTATTCCAGGTTGGGGGCTGGGCACCTGCCGGCGCGGCTGGAGCCGGGGTGGAAGAGGGAGCCGCCGCTGGGGCACGGCGCTGGGGCGCAGGCGCAGTAGCGGCAGCTGGATTGACAGCAGGACTGCTGGTGGCGCCAGGACCCATGTTTTTTAGGATTTGCTTGGTGTATTGATAGAGTTT
>NZ_JAGQDB010000016.1:0-33663 GCF_024346495.1 Cyanobium sp. A1C-AMD
GGGGAAGCGGTGGAAGACATCGTCAACGCTGGGCCCTGGAGCATTCGAACCAGCCTAGGCGTCGCTCCGGGCAGGGCTGCGTAAAGCCGTGAGCAACTCCAAGCCAACCGGTCCCTGGCCGCAGATCTGGCGAGAGCGATCAAACAGCACGGCCCCCACCGCCATCGACTCCTGGCCATAGCGGGCCAGATAGCGCAGGCTGCGCTGCTCCACCGCCGCAGCAATGGCCTGACGCAGGCGCTCGGCTCGCGGCCCGTCCCGCTGGGCCAGCTCTCCCAGGGCCGCCTCCACGGTTGGGGCAGCGTGAAGAGCTTGCAAGGACTCACCCCCAAGCCCGGCCAAGGCCGCCAGGGCCGTGAGCACCTCGGCGCGGCCATCGGCCAGGTGGTGGTGGGTGTGGAAGATGCCGCCCGCCAGCTTGATCAATTTGCCCTGATAACCCAGCAGCAGCAGGCGGCGCACCCCGGCCTCGGCCGCCGCCACGAGCAGCGGTCCGAGCCAGTTGCCCGCCTTGAGCAACAGATCAGGTGGCAAACCCAGCCTGGGCGCCAGATCGAGCCCGTTCTCACCGATCACCAGCACCAGATCACCGCAGAAAGCAGGCGCTGCGGCGCGTTCGCGCAGAGCCGCAAGGGCCTGGGCCAGTTGGTCGGGGCCCGCGCTGCGCTGCACCTCAGCCTGGGTGCCGATCAAGGCCAGGCCATCCACCACCCCAAAAGCCGCATTGCTGGTGCGCTCGGCCAGGCGCCTGCCCTCTGGAATCACCACCTGCAACTCCAAACGCCTTCCCGGCGGCACCAGGGGCCGCAGGTTGCACTCGAGCAGCTTTTCGGCATAGGCCGACAAGCACGCCTCACCACTGGCCTGCAGCACCCCCACCCCCTCGCCGGCCCGCAACTCAAGCCACTTGCCTGGCCCCTCCAGCCAGCGCAATTGCACCCATAGCTGCAAACCACGGGTGAGGTCGAGCACCTCCGGCCCCGGATCACAGCAGGCCATGGCCAGCACCCAGCCATCGGCCAAGGGCGCGGCCGCTAGCACCGGCACCCGGGCGGGCAGCTCGCCGGCTGTCGCAGCGTCGGGATGGAGCCAAAGGGACTGGTGACGCTGCCAGGGCTGGCCAAGCAGGATCACCAGGGCCGCCCGGGCTGCGGCCGTGAGCCACACCGGCACGGTGTATCCGGCAGTGGCGTCCGCCGAGGCAGCGTCGATTTGGTTCAGCTCAAGCAACGGGGGAAAGAACACTGTTTTTTATGGTGGTTGATTGTGCGGTCCGCCGCCGCCCGCCGTATCCCCTAACCATGCAGGACAAACTCAGCCTGATGATCCCCGGCCCCACCCCGGTGCCGGAACGCGTCCTGCTTGCCATGGGCCGCCATCCGATCGGCCACCGCAGCGCTGACTTTCAGAAAATCGTTAAGCGCACCACCCAACAGCTGCAGTGGCTGCATCAGACAAAGGGCGACGTGCTGGTGATCACGGGCAGCGGCACCGCTGCCATGGAGGCGGGAATTATCAACGTGCTGAGCAAGGGCGACACGGTGCTCTGCGGCGACAACGGCAAGTTTGGCGAGCGCTGGGTGAAGCTCGCTAAGGCCTACGGCCTGAACGTGCAGGTGGTCCAGGCCGAATGGGGCCAGCCCCTGGATCCCGAGGCCTTCCGCGCCGCCCTAGAAGCCGACACTGCCAAAGCGATCAAGGCCGTGATCATCACCCACTCGGAAACCTCCACTGGGGTAATCAACGATCTGCAGACCATCGCCTCGCACGTCAAGGCCCACGGCACCGCCCTCTGCATCGCCGACTGCGTCACCAGCCTGGGTGCCTGCAATGTGCCCATGGAGGACTGGGGCATCGACGTGATCGGCTCCGGCTCCCAGAAGGGCTACATGATGCCGCCGGGGTTGGCTTTCGTGGCCATGAGCGACCGGGCCTGGGAAGCCTGCAAGCACTCCGATCTGCCGAAGTTTTATCTGGATCTGGCCAAATACCGCAAATCGGCCCATGCCGACAGCAACCCCTTCACCCCGGCCATCAACCTCTACTTCGCCCTCGAAGCAGCCCTGGAAATGATGCAGGCAGAGGGTCTTGAAAAGATCTTCGCCCGCCATGCCCGTCACCGGGCCGCGGCCCAAGCAGGCATGAAGGCGATTGGCCTGCCCCTCTATGCCGCGGAGGGCTGTGGCAGCCCGGCCATCACCGCCGTGGCGCCAGAAGGCATCGACGCCGAAGCGATGCGCAAAGCCGTGAAAGAAAAGTTCGACATCCTGCTGGCTGGCGGCCAGGATCACCTCAAGGGCAAGGTGTTCCGCATCGGCCACCTGGGCTTTGTTTGTGATCGCGACGTGCTCACAGCCGTAGCTGCCATCGAAGCAACCCTGCAGGATCTGGGCTTACACAAAGGCAGCGCCGGTGCTGGCGTAGCCGCCTGTGCAGCAGCCCTGGCCCAGGGCTGAGCAAGCGTCCGGGGAGAGCAGGCTTTGCGCCATTCTCCCCAAGACTCTGCTAATTTGATTTATGCACCTTGCGGGTGTAATTCAGTGGTAGAATGTCAGCTTCCCAAGCTGAACGTCGCCGGTTCGAGTCCGGTCACCCGCTTTAATCTCAGGTCGTCAGATTGGGCAAGAGGCGAATTGGCCAAGGAGACGAATTAGACCTTCGAGAATTAGGCCAGCGGAATTAGCCTGATTCAGCCCCGAGGCTTGATCAGCTGCAAAACCTGAGGGCCGGTGGCCGCCATCCGGCGCTCGCCATCCAAAGCCGCAATGATGAAGCGTGCGGCTTGGGGCAAATCTCCTTGCTCAGCAGCAAGGCGCGCCCGAGCCTCATCGGCCCGAATCGAAACAAGGAATTGTTCGCGCGCGTCAGCCGAGGGTGCGGCCAACGAAGAAGTACGCGCAGGACTAGTAAAAATGGCAGTCATCTCAACGGTATCTGAACGGGAATGGCCCATGCAAAAACGGCCTTAGCCATCCTGGAAAGGGTTGATATACCCCTTACAAATTAAAGCATTCATTTTGATCATACGCCAGGCTGAACATACCCAGTGAAAACATCACCTAGCTCACCCAGGCCCCCCGCTCATCATGTTCCTGGCTCTTCCCGATTGCCACCCAACGCGGCAATTTGATCACGCAAAGACTGGGATCTCTGTTCATCACCCCGGGTGAGGGCCACTGCAAGTGCAAACTCCAGCTTCTCCAACTGATGCTCCCCCTCTCCAGAGGTAGGTGGGTAGCCGCTGCGGCCGGAAGGAGCCAGGTTGGTAACTGACGGGGCTAAGCCCGAGGCTTGCGAGCAGCGATTGGTGGAACCGTTTTGGGAGGGAGTGGGGTATGCCATAACTACTTTCTTCTCATTCTGACACCGCTGACCAGCCCCCGGGATCAGGCCGCTGCCGCCATTTCATCGTTTTGGTCGGTGAGCTCGTTGTTGTCGGTGAGCTCGAGCAAGGCGCGACAGTCGACCAGCAGTCGTTCAACGTTGTCGAGACTGGTGATCTCCTGGGGATCATGCTCTGCCTGCCGATCAAGTTGCAGCTCCGTGGCTTCCAAACGCTGCTCCAGACTCACAAGCCGCTGGGAGAGGGCGTGCACGGTTTGGGCCAAATCTTCAGCATTACGGCTGATGCGGAAGGAAACCGACTCGTAAGCCATGGCAATCGGGGCATGGGAGCCGATCACAACACACAAACCAGCACCAGCCAAGGCCAGAGCTCTTCCCTGCCCCAGACTCGACTTAGGCCAAAGTGATCGATACGTTGGGCCCCGGTATCCCCGTTGACGCCCCAGGCCATGGCACTAAAGATGACTTTGAGGCAGATTCCCGGGCTACGCCGAGCCCTGCTGGTCCTGGTTGGCAGCGCTGCTGGATTCGGCCTCGTCCTACCCGGCCAGGCCCAGACAGCTGAGGCCAATGCCGCCGCCGCCAACGCCGGCTCAGGGGGCAAGGGGGCTCAGATCTATTGCTTTATGCGCAGCAGCGGCAACAGCCACCAGGTGAGCTGGGATGCCGCCTACGCGGTGATCAAACGCCAAAACGACAAACTGTTCAAGACCTCCCCGGAACACGCCGCGGTGATGATCACAGAAGCTGTGGTGCAGAACCCCAGCGTGTTTCCCGACTGCGGCCGCTACCTAGGTGACCTGTTCGCAAAACCCGAAGCCAAGCCAGAAGCCAGCACAAGCCCAGCGCCTAGTGGCACCTCCCGCAGTGAGCGGCTGGGTCAATAAGGCTCGCCAATATTTATGCCGAGCCGGATGCCGAACGGGATGCCGAGCGGGGGGCAGCTTGGCCGCCCTGGCAGGGCTGCTGCTGCTTGCCGGGGGCTGCGCTGAAGAGCCCTTACCCCAGCGCCAGGTGCGCAGCGACGACTGCCTGCAAACCGTGCAGCTCGACCAACTAACGGAACAAATCCGGCGCTGCGACGCCGTAGTGGCGGCATTTCCAACCAACCCAGGCCCTCTCAACGATCGCTACTTGCTGCACAGCCTGGCGGGCAACGAGGCAGCGGCCTGCGCTGATATCAACCGGGCTGCAGCCCTTGCCCGCTCTAAACCACCAGCCAGCCTGGATCCCCAACTGCGCACCGATCTGAACCTGCGTCAACAGCTCTGCAGGGAAGGCGGTGGCAAAGGCATGGGCACTGGCAAAGGCATGGGCGCAAACTAAGCCCGGCCCCAACCCTGAGCAGCCTCACCAGCGACCCATCAGGTCTCGCATCATGGCCGGCAAACTGCGGCGCTCCAGCAGCTGGGAGCGCCGCTGCAACAACACCGCGATGCGCTCGGCCTTACTGGCCAGTAAGCCGTCCACCAACTGGTCGGCAACGCCCAGCTGCAGCCAATGGCTGGTCAGGCAGGCCCCCATACCGATGCGGTGACAGCGATCTTCTGCCTGTTCCGCATCCCCTGGGGTCCAGGGGCGCTCAATTAGCACCACATGCCGCGCCCGGTGCAGGGTGAAGCCCAAGCCCCCGGTGCCATAGGTAGCGATCAGCAGGGAATGCTCACCGCGCTGAAACGCATCAACCTGGGCCTGGCGCTGGGCCGGCGGCAGGGCGCCGGTGAGGACACAACTGTCTTCAAAACTGCGGTGCAACATCTCAGCCGTAGCCACGAAGGCCGTAAACACCACCACCGCCTCGCCCTTGGCCAGCAACGGAGCCACCAAGGCCCGGGTGGCTGGAAGTTTGTAATCGGAGCCGATCTGGCGCAGGGCCGTGAGCACGGCCAGCAGCTCGGCATCGCGGCGCACCTCACCGAGGGCAGCCCGACGGCGATAGTCGTCGACCTTGACCTGCAGCCGGTGCTGAAAGCCGCGGGCCGAAGGCTCATCCAGCTCAACTGGCCACAGCTGGCGCAGCTTGGGGGGCAGGTCGAGGCAATCCTGCTTACGGCGATGCAGCACCAGGGGCCGCACCAGCCGCTGCAGGTCTTCCAGATGGCTGGCCCCGTTCGCCTGCCAGAGGCGCCGTCCGCCCTGCTCGCGCCAATGGCCCTGGCAGAAGAGTTCCTCAAAGGCCCGTTGGTCGCGGGCGAGGGGGTGGCCGATCGCCGCCAGCAGGGGAAATAACTGGGCTGGGCGGCCATTTTTCATCGGCGTGCCGGTCAGTAGCCAGATGGCTCGCAGCCGGGGGTGGCGGGCCAGGCGCAGCAGCCCCTGGCTGCGGCGGGTATGGCCGTTTTGGGCGAAGTGGGCCTCATCGGCGATCAGCACGGTGCCGGCGGGCGGCAAGGCGTCGGGCAACCGGGCCCAGCTGTGCAGCTCCAGATGCAGGCCAAGGCTGGCCGCCTCACCCTGCCAATGGTCATGCAGACCAACCGGAGCAATCACCAAGATGCGGCAATCGGCTTGGCGCACCATGGCCCGAGCCGCCATCAGGGCTGTGAGCGTCTTACCCAACCCCATGGCATCCGCGAGCACGGCACCGCGGCGGGCCAGTAGCCAGCGCACCGCGGCCCGCTGATGGGCAAACAGGAGGCGGCCATCCAGCAGGGGCTGCTCCAAATCTGCCGAAGCCACCAACTGCCGATGGGGCGGCAGGGGAGGCAGGGGCTGCTCTAACCAGGCGAGCCACTGGGCCAGCTCGGGCTGCACAGGAAACCGGCCTGCCAGGGCTTGCTGCAAGGCGGCGGCAGCTTCTAGGGGAAATGACCAGCAACGCTGCCGACCCGACCAACTCCCCCGGGGGCGGATCGCCCGCAACTGGGCCTGGGTGACCGCGTCGTAGGGGCTAACTACCTCAATCAAACCCGTAGCCCCCAGCCGCAGCAGACAGCGCATCCGCGGAAGTGCAATCGTCGACACATTGACACCCCAGGCGGTGGGGGCAAACTTTGATCAACCGAGTCGCGCTGATGCAGGCCAGGGATGGGGTGTTCCTTGAGGATCTCTGTCCCAAATTGCGCGTCAGACGCTGGCGCCAATCCCTTCATCGAATCACCGACCAACACTGCATTTATTGCGGTGAGCGCTCGGAATCAATCGACCACGTGCACCCCCAGAGCCGGGGCGGGTTAAGTGTCACCGAGAACTGCGTGCCCGCCTGTCTGGCCTGCAATGGCGACAAGGGAGACGCGGATGCCTTTGCCTGGTACCGGCGACAGCCCTTTTACGACCCCCGCCGCTCCATGGCGATTCGTGCCTGGACCGATGGAGACCTGCGCTTAGCAATGCGACTGCTGCAGTGGGTACATCCCGGCCAATTGGAAGAACTGGTGGAACCTCACCAGACCCGGCAGGCCTCGGCGCCGTTGTGGCGCTGGCAGATGGCCTCCTGAACCTGGGGTCCCTCGGGGGCAACCACCAAAGCCAGCAGCAGCAGCACCCCCGCCAACACCGCCGGCACGGTGATTTCACGACCACTGGAGCGGGACCGGTGCCTTGAAGAGACCGGCGTCTTAGAGATTGGTGCCGGGAAGTTGAGAGCCGCTCGCAAGCCTGGCGCAATGGAGCTTGAAACACGGGAACTAGTAACAGGAAAAGCTGAGACCGGAAAGGTTGAAACCGGCAAGGCTGAGACAGTGAGAACTGGGACCGTGAAAACTGGAACCGTGAAAATCGAGATCGTCATGGCGATCACTTCAGGAATAATACAGGTGTACTCATGATCCAGGCGCTTGTCAAGCCCGCCCGCCAGCTGCTGGTGATCGGCGGCGGCTTCACGGGCCTGCGGCTTGCCCAGGCCGCCCAGCGCAGCGGCATGGCGGTGCGCCTCACCAGCCGCCAACCACGCTCCAGCGGCGAGGGCCTGGAATGGCTCCCCTTCAACAGCTCTCCAGACAGCACCTGCCTGCCAGCCCCTGGTGCCCTGGCCGGCATCACGGATGTAGTGGTGTGCGTGCCCCCAGACCCAGACCAGGGCGATCCGGCGCTGCGCTTACTAGGAGCAAGCCTGCGAGAGCTGCCCCTGCAATGGCTGGGCTATCTCTCCACCACCGGCGTCTATGGCGACACCGCTGGGGCCTGGGTTGACGAAACCGCCCCAACCCCAGCCCGAGCCGGCCGCAGCCAGGCCCGGGTTGCGGCGGAGCAAGCGTGGCTAGCCACAGGACTACCCGTGCAGATTTTCCGGCTGCCAGCCATCTACGGACCCAACCGCTCGCCATTTGCGGCCCTGCAAGCGGGGCAAAGCCGTCTCATCCACAAGCCTGGCCAGATGTTTTGCCGAGTACACGTCGACGACATCGTCGGTTGCCTGCTGCACTGCCTGGCCCGGCCACAGCAGGAGCGCCCGACCGTGGTCAATGTGACCGACAACTGCCCCTGCCCCTCCAGCGAGACCCTGGGCTATGCGGCCCACCTACTGGGGCACAAACTGCCACCAATAGAGCACTACGCCGAGGTCGCCGGCAGCATGAGCCCCATGGCCCGCAGCTTCTGGAGCGAAAACCGGCGGGTCAGCAACCAGCTGCTGACCCAACAGCTGGGCTACAAGTTGCGCTATCCCAACTACCGGGAGGGCTACCGGGCCTGCTTAGCGGAGGAGCTAGGTGGCGGGCAGTCCCGGAGATCCCCGGGATCAACCACGTAGGGCAGGCCCAAATCAGCCAGCAAACGCCCCCAACGCAACTCGATCCAGCCCTTGCTGAGCCCCGTGCCCAGACCCAGCAACAGACCCCCCAGCAACAACCAGCGCAGCATGGGCTCCACCACAAGCGGCCAAGCCCCATCCAACCCCACCCCAGCCCGGCTTGCCATTGCCCTAGGGGATCCTGCCGGCATAGGCGCTGAGGTAACTCTCAAGGCCCTGGCCAGGGCGGAATGGCGCTCACAGCAGCCCCTGCTGGTGGGTTGCCGCCGCTGGCTGGAAACCAGCTACCAACTGCTCAAGCCCAGCAGCAGCGAACCGCTGCGGGATCCGGCAGAGCTGGAGGTTCTTGATCTGCCCTTAGTGGAGAGCTGCCAGCCAGGACGCAGCACCCCGGCCTGCGGAGCAGCAAGCTTCAACTGGCTCACCGCCGCCGTCGAGCTGGTGCAAAGCGGCCGCTGCCGGACCCTGGTGACAGCGCCAATCGCCAAGGCCAGCTGGCACGCTGCCGGCCACCCCTACCCAGGCCAAACCGAGCGGCTGGCGGAACTCAGCGGCAGCCCCGAAGCCTCGATGCTGTTTACCGCGCTAGCACCCGCGGGCCACTGGCGCCTCAACACCCTGCTGGCCACCACCCACATTCCCCTGGCCACCGTTCCCCAACATCTCAATGGAGCCTTGGTGCAACGCAAGCTGGATAAGCTCCTGGCCTTCTGCGAGCGCTTCAACCAAGCCCCCCACCTAGTGGTGGCAGGACTCAATCCCCATGCCGGCGAGGCGGGGCGCCTGGGGCAGGAGGAGAGCACCTGGTTGGAAGCAGCCCTGGAGGCCTGGCGCCGGCAGCATCCAGAGGTGCAGCTGGAAGGGCCATTGCCGCCGGACACCTGCTGGCTAAGCGCAGCCGCCGCCTGGCAGAGCCCCAGACCAGGCCCAGATGGCTACCTGGCGCTATATCACGACCAGGGACTGATCCCGGTGAAATTGCTGGCCTTTGATGCCGCAGTCAACACCACCTTGGGGTTGCCGTTTATGCGCACCTCACCAGATCACGGCACAGGCTTCGCGATCGCTGGCCAAGGCCTAGCCAGGGCCGACAGCATGGCGGCTGCCCTAATTACGGCAAGGGATCTGGGCTGAGGATTCCAGCGCAACCGCTCAGGCCGGCCGCACCCGCATCAACACCTGACCGAATTCCACGGGGGTGCCGTTTTCCACCAGAATTTCAACCACCTCACCGCCCACCTCAGACTCCAGCTCATTCATCAGCTTCATCGCCTCAAGAATGCAAACGGTCTGGCCGACCTTGATGCGGGCACCAACTTCCACAAAGGGGGCTTCACCAGGAGCTGCAGCTCGATAAAAGGTGGCGACCATCGGTGCTGTGACCTCAAGCAGGTCGCCGCGGCTGGCAGCAGCCGGTGGCGGTGGAGCCGAGGGGGCAACGGGCAGGGGGGGCGCTGCCTGCAGCACCTGGGCCGGAGCGGCACTGGCCTGGAAAACAGTTGTAGGCGCTGCACTGGGAAGGTTGCGACGCACCTCCAAGCGGAAGTCGTCTCCTTCGAGCTTCAACTCCTGGATGTCGCTCTCGCCAAGCAGGGCGAGAAGGTGCTGAAGCTGGTCGTGGTTGAGCTGCATGGCGATCAGTTCTCCCTGCCCAAATAGCTGTCGGTACGAGTATCGATCTTGATTTTCTCTCCGATCGACAGGAACAGGGGCACCATCACCTGGGCTCCCGTTTCAACGATCGCAGGCTTGGTGCCGCCCGTGGCCGTATCGCCCTTGACGCCTGGATCGGTCTGGGTGATCGCCAGCACCACCGAGTTGGGCAGTTCCACCTCCAAGGGTTTGCCGTTCCAGGCCACCACGTTCACCTCCATGCCCTCCTTGAGGTACTTGCGGCTGTCACCAATCTGTTTGGCCGTCAGCCGGGTTTCCTCGTAGCTGCCCATATCCATGAACACGTAGTCGTCACCCTCCATGTAGGTGTGCTGGAGGGTGCTCTTTTCGAGAATGGCTTGGGGCAGCATCTCGCCTGCCCGAAAGGTCTTCTCAACGACGTTGCCGCTCTGCACCGCCTTGAGCTTGGTGCGGACGAACGCCGATCCCTTGCCGGGCTTGACGTGCAAAAACTCAACGACCCTCCAGACCTGGCCATCCAGCTCAATTGAGGTACCGGTTCGAAAGTCGTTGCTGGAGATCATTCCGGCGGTTCAGATCTGGGGGATTGTAAGGCTGGCTACCGGAACGGGCCTCTGGGGGGTCATTCCGGAGGCCCTGAAGTTGTGCCAAAGTCCGCTCAACGACAGGGTGTTGCCATGGCACGGGGCCAATCCAGCTGGGCGAATCGCTCAACGTGGGCGCGCTGGTTTGCTGGCGTAGCCAGCTTGATGCTGGTTGTGCTGCTCGCTGCCCCCACCGCCTGGGCTGCCCTGCCCCAGGGCAACGCCGTGACTGACCCTGCAGCACTGCTGCGCAATGCCTTGCCAATCAAGGCCCCCGACCTGCAGGAGCTTCAGCATCGCCTCGAGGCCACCAGCGACGACCTGCGCGCTAAGCGCTGGCCAGCCCTAGCCAGCTCCGTGCGGCGTTGCATTTCCTTACTGGGCAGCCGCAAGGCAGCCATGCTCGAAGGCTTCGATGCCCCAGCGAAAACCGAGGCCGCAGCTCTGCTGGACCAGGTGGGAGAGCAACTGCAAGTGCTCGCCGCCGCCGCCGAAGGCCAGGAGCGCGACCCCTTCCTGGCAGCCCGCCGTGAGGCCCTCAACAGCATCGGCAAAGCCGAAGACCTGCTGGTAGGGCCTTTCCCCTATCAAATTCCGGCTGAATTTGCCGATTTGCCCAGGCTGCTGGGCCGGGCAACCGTGCAGCTCACCACCACTAAAGGCGACCTAACTGCGGTTGTAGACGGTTACAACGCGCCCCTCACCGCCGGCGCCTTTGTTGATCTGGTGCAACGGGGCTTCTACGACGGACTGCCCTTCATTCGAGCCGAAGATTTTTACGTGCTGCAAACCGGCGATCCGGAAGGCCCAAATGATGGATACATCGACCCGAAAACCAAAACGGAGCGCAAGGTGCCGTTAGAGATCAAGGTGCCAGGCCAGAGCGAGCCCTTCTACAACCAAACCTTCGAAGACCTCGGCATGTTCAAGGCCGCACCAGAACTACCCTTCTCCACCAAGGGCACCCTGGGCTGGGCCCACTCCGATGAAGTGCTAGACGACGGCTCCTCCCAGTTCTTCCTCTTCCTGTTCGAACCTGAACTGACCCCTGCCGGCCTAAACCTGATCGACGGCCGCTATGCCGCTTTCGGTTATGTGGTGGATGGCTTTGATGTTCTCGAAGAACTCACCGCTGACGACGGCATCGTCAAAGCACGAGTGCTATCTGGATCCGAAAATCTCCAGCCCCACAGCTGAACTTGCGATCTCACCATTAAAAAAGCCGCCCTCAAGGGCGGCTTAAAATCGGGAGCTTGGCTCAGCTCATTTCCATTGCTTGGCAACAATTTCAGCCAAATCAACAACGCGCTGGCTGTAGCCCCACTCGTTGTCGTACCAAGCGATAACCTTCAACATGTTGCCACCCATCACCAAGGTGAGCTCCGAATCAATGATCGTCGATTCGTCGGTGCCGGCATGATCGCTGGAAACCAAAGGTAGATCGCAATACTTGATGATGCCCTTCATGGCATTCTCAGATGAGGCCTTGAGCAAGGCATTCACCTCTTCCTTGGTGGTGTCGCGACTGATATCAAGCACCATATCAACCACCGAGACATTCGGTGTGGGCACTCGCATAGCGATACCGCTGAGCTTGCCCTTCATCGGCGGATAGACCAACGCCACAGCCTGGGCAGCGCCGGTGCTGGTGGGAACAATGTTTACCGCAGCGGCGCGAGCACGACGCAGGTCGCGGTGGGCCGCATCCAGGATGCGCTGGTCACCGGTGTAGCTGTGGGTGGTCGTCATCGTGCCCTTGACGATGCCGAATGCTTGATCCAGCACCTTCACCACAGGAGCCATGCAGTTGGTGGTGCAGCTGGCGTTGCTGAGAATGTCCCAATCTTCGTGGCGGTATTGATCGGCGTTAACGCCCACCACAAACGTGCCAACTTTTGCGCCCTTGCCAGGTGCCGTGAGAATTACCTTTTTGGCACCAGCTTCGAAGTGCTTACTGGCGCCAACATCGTCGTTAAACACGCCGGTGGATTCGATCACCAGATCGACGCCCCATTCCTTCCAGGGAAGGTTGGCGGGATTGCGGTCGTAGAAGGTTTTGATCGTCTTGCCGTTGAGGACGATCGTGTCCTCGGTGGTGGTGACCTCCACGCCCCGCAGGGGGCCGAGCATGGAGTCGTACTTGAGCAGGTGGGCCATGGTGTTGGTGTCACCGGAGCCATTGATGCCCACCAATTCGATGCCAGTGTTGGCCCCACGGCTCAGCCAGCAGCGGGTGAAGTTGCGACCAATCCGGCCAAATCCATTGATCGCAACGCGCAAAGTCATGGCCGATTGCGGCAAAAGCCGCTAGCGAAGGTGGTTTTGGCTGCCGATCATACAGAAATTGATCCGGTCTCCCCTCTTGCAGGAAGGGCGCACGCCGAGGACCATGCGCAAACGCGCAGCAACTCGTAAAGGTTTTCGGGCTGTTGTCAGCTTAATTTTGTTCTCACCTGAACCCTGATTTGGAGTTGCGTTTGGCGCCCCTGCTCGATCGTCACCAACCGCTCCACTTCATTGGGGTTGGCGGCATCGGCATGTCTGCCCTGGCAGGGATCCTGGCGGAACGGGGCTACGCGGTAAGTGGCTCCGACCCCCGGGACAACGCCGTGCTCAACCGCTTACGGCGGCTGGGGGTGCGGGTGTTTTTGGAGCAGAACGCCGCCACGGTTGCTGCGATCCGCAGCGGCACCTCGGTCTCACCTCAAGTAGTGATCAGCTCCGCGGTACCAGAGACCAACCCGGAGCTACTGGAGGCCCGTCGCATGGGTCTGGCGATCTGCCACCGCTCCGACGTGCTGGCCGCCTTGATCAATAGCCAGGACTCCATCGCAGTAGCCGGGAGCCATGGCAAAACCACTACCAGCACCCTGATCGCCACCCTGCTGGCTGCTACCAAACACGACCCCACCGCAGTGATTGGCGGCATCGTGCCCGCCTTTGGCAGCAACGGTCGCCATGGCGAAGGCAGGCTGCTGGTGGCGGAGGCGGATGAATCGGACGGCTCCTTGGTGAAATTCCGCTCATCCCTCGGCGTGCTCACCAACGTCGAACTCGACCACACGGACCACTACCCCGACCTCGAAGCCCTGATCACCACCCTGCAAAGGTTCGCCGGCAACACATCAAGGCTCCTGGCAAACCACGACGACCCGGTGCTGCGCGAGCGGTTCAAAGCCAGTCATTGGTGGTCGATCGAAAGCGCCGCAGGCGTCTCCTTTGCAGCGATTGCCCAAGAGCAAAGGGGGGACGGCACCGTTGCCGACTTCTATGAAGACGGTGAGCTGGTGGGCCGCTTTGAACTGCCCTTGCCCGGTCGTCACAACCTCAGCAACGCGGTTGCGGCCATGGCCGCCTGCCGGCTGGAGGGGGTTTCATTTGCCGAGCTGGGCGAGGCTGTAGCCGCCCTTCAGGCCCCAGGACGGCGCTTTGATTTCCGCGGTTTATGGCAGGGCCGGCTGGTGGTCGACGACTACGCCCACCACCCCAGCGAGGTGGCCGCAACCCTGGCCATGGCCAAGCTGATGGTGGACAGCGGCCGCAGCGCCCTGCCCGTGGCGCCACGGCGCTTGGTAGCAGTGTTTCAGCCCCATCGCTACAGCCGCACAGCCCAATTTCTGGACGGCTTTGCATCGGCCCTATCGGAAGCCGATTCCGTGCTGATCGCGCCCCTCTACGCCGCTGGTGAAGCGCCGATTCCAGGTATCTCCAGCGCCGCCATGGCCGAGGCGGTGCGGCAGCTGGCACCCAACCTGCCGGTGGCGGTAGCCAACACTCTCGACGAGCTCGCCGCCCAGGTGGCCGCCAAGAGTCAAGAGGGTGATCTGGTGATCGCCATGGGTGCTGGAGACGTCAACAGCCTCTGGGAACGCCTCGAGCAGCGCCAACAAGCAATTGACAGCGCCATCGCTGCCTCTGCAACCCCCCTGGCGGCCTGAGCCTGATGATTGCGGCCCCCAGCTGCCACCCTGCCCTACGCCAAGGGGTAGGGCTTCAGCCCTTCACCACCTGGAAGGTGGGAGGTCCAGCGGAGTGGTTTGCCGAGCCTGGAGAAGGCGAAGAGCTGATTTCTCTGGCGGCCTGGGCCCGGGCCCAAGGCCTGTCCTTGCGCTGCATCGGCGCAGGCTCCAACCTGCTGATCGCCGATAGCGGCCTGCCCGGCCTCACCATCTGCAACAGGCGGCTGCAGGGGAGCCGGCTCGACGCCGCCAGCGGCCTGGTGGAAGCGGAAGCCGGAGAACCGATCCCCACCCTGGCCCGCAAAGCAGCCCGGCTTGGCCTGAGCGGGCTGGAGTGGGCCGTGGGCATCCCAGGCACCGTAGGGGGCGCGGTGGTGATGAATGCGGGCGCTCAGGGCGGCTGCACGGCCGAATGGTTGCACTCGGTGCGGGTGCTGGACCCGGCCAATCCCGCAACGCCCTTCGAGCTGGAAGCCCGGGAACTGGACTTCGCCTATCGCCACAGCCGCCTCCAGGCGGAGAGCTGGATCGTGCTGGCAGCCACCTTCCAGCTGGAGGCCGGCCACGACCCCGCAGCCATCACCTCGCGCACCAGTGCCAATCTGCACAGCCGCACCAGCACCCAGCCCTACCAACAGCCCAGCTGCGGCAGTGTTTTTCGCAACCCAGAACCACAGAAAGCAGGGCAGCTGATCGAAGCGCTGGGCCTGAAGGGATTGCAAATCGGTGATGCCCAAGTCTCGCCAATCCACGCGAATTTCATCGTCAACATTGGCCAGGCCAGCGCCAGCGACATCGATGCCCTAATCGCAGAAGTGCAACGCCGGGTGCTGGCCAGCCACGGCCTGACCCTCCACCCTGAGGTAAAGCGGCTGGGCTTCGGCCCGGAGCACTAGCTGCCCCTTAGCCTGAGCCGAGCAACTTCTAGGGCATGGCTGGCTTCGGACTCCCCAACTTCGGTCAGCTCACCGAGGCCTTCAAGAAGGCCCAGGAGCTGCAGCAAAACGCCCAAAAGCTCCAGGAAGAACTTGATGCAATGGAACTGGAGGGC
Source organism: Cyanobium sp. A1C-AMD (assembly GCF_024346495.1). NCBI lineage: Bacteria > Bacillati > Cyanobacteriota > Cyanophyceae > Synechococcales > Prochlorococcaceae > Cyanobium > Cyanobium sp. A1C-AMD. Next base: position 15,265 of record NZ_JAGQDB010000016.1, read on the forward strand.
CGCAGCGCCGACGGCCGGGCCAGCATCTGGCTCACGGGCAACCAGCAACCGCTGCGAGTGCAACTGGCCCCAGAACTGATCGCCGAAGGGGCTGCCGCCAGCGAGGCCGCCGTGCTGGAAGCGTTGCAAGCCGCCTACGAGGTGTCCACCGACACGATGAAAGGCCGCATGGAAGAACTCACCGGTGGCCTAAATCTCAATCTGCCAGGTCTGGGCGGCTGAAATCCGTCACTTTTCCAGTGCCAGCCTGGCCATCCTCTTCCCCATTCAGCAGCTGCTGACGCTGGCGACGCCGGGAGAGCTGCCGCAATCCGGGCGCCAGGCGGGGCTCTAGACCCTGACCGCGGCGTCGCAGCCCCGACCCGTCAGGGGAGTCCGCAACCCGGCCCGTTCGCTCGCCATCCAGCAGCAGATCGCTCAGGCACTGGGCATAAAGGTGGTAACGCTCCCAGTCGGAGCCAACGGCACAGCCGGGATCGCCCTGGTGCAGGCAATTGCTGAAGCGGCAGCAGCCCAAGCCCAGTCGTTGCCGAATCTCCGGAAACAGGGGGCCTAGGGCAACGGGGTCGGCGGGCAGCCGCGGCCTATTGAATCCAGGCGTGTCGGCCAGCAGGGCTCCGGGCGCCAAGGGGAAAAGCTCCACATGGCGGGTGGTGTGGCGGCCCCGCTGCAGCCGCCCTGACACCGCCGCCACCCGCAGGCCGAGCTCGGGGCAAAGACGGTTGAGCACGCTGCTCTTCCCCACCCCAGAAGGTCCACAAAGCACGGCGATACCTGGCTGGGCCAGCCGCTGCAGCAAAGGCTCCATGCCCTCGCCACTACTGGTAGATACCGCCAGAGCGTCGTAACCCCAGGCAGCAGCTCGCTGGCACCAACTAGCCACCTCGTCAGGCGAAACCAGATCCGCCTTGGAGAACACCAACTGCACCGGCCGCCCCGTCGCCTCAGCCGTCAACAAAAAGCGTGTGAGCTGGAGCAGATCCAGCTCTGGCTCCGCCAGCGCCACCACCACCACCACGAGGGCCACATTGGCCACGGCAGGCCGCTCAAGCAGGCTCTGACGCGGCTCCAGGGCCGCCACAGCCGCCCGGCCAGCAGGCCAGTCGATGCCATCCACCCAAACGCGATCCCCAACGGCGATGGTTTGGCCGCTTTTGCCAAGGCGGGTGCGCCGGGTGCACAAAAGTCGACTCAGGCCAGTGGGCCCTAGCTGATCCAGTTCCACCCAGCAGTAATTGGCCAGCAGGGCCACCACCTGCCCAATTAGGCGCAATGGCCCAGGCTCAACCCCCATGACAACGAACCTGCAGCCGCACGGCCCCTTGTTGCTCCGGGTGATCGCAGCAGGTAACCCCATGACCTGCGCTCTCCAGCCCCTGGGTCACCTGCTGCTGGGGCTCTCCCCGATCTAGGTCAACCTGCAGGATCTGGCCAGGAACCAAACGCTCCAGGGCCAGCTTGGTGCGAATGAAGTTGAGCGGACAAGCGATGCCACGCAGATCGAGCTGGGCATCTGGGTTGCCGTCTGCCCAACTGGCGCTCAACCGAAGAGGCCCCCAAACAAGCCGCTTTTATGGGGATGCTTGTGGCCCTTGTTGGTGTGGTGGCCGGCCAGCTGCTCCAGCAACTCCCGCTCCTCAGCATTGAGCTTGGTGGGCAGCTGCACCTTGATGCTGACCAGGTGGTTGCCTCGGGCCACCGGATTGCCCAACTTGGGCACCCCCTTGCTCTGCAGGGTGAGCACCGCTCCGGGCTGGGTACCGGCTGGAATCTCCAACGACTCCTGGCCGTCCACCGTGTCTACCTCGATGGTGTCGCCCAAAATGGCCTGGAGGTAATTGAGCGTCACCTCCGAGTGGATGTTGATGCCATCGCGGCGTAAGCCAGCAGCCGATTGAACGCTCAGGAACACATAGAGATCGCCGGCGGGCCCACCCCGCTGGCCGGCATTGCCCTCATTTGCCACCCGCAGCCGGGTGCCGGAATCAACCCCAGCTGGGATGTTGATCCGCAGCTTTTTACGCACCTGCTGCAGACCTTGGCCACCGCAGGCGCCGCAGGGGTCGGCAATCACCTGGCCGCTGCCCTCACAGGTAGGACAAGCCGCCACCTGGGTAAAACTGCCGAATGGGGTGCGGGTGGCCCGACGCACCTGGCCGGCGCCGCCACAGGTGCCGCAGCTTGTGGGTCCACTGCCCGCCTTGGCCCCGGACCCCTGGCAGGTGCTGCAGGTTTCGAGATGGCGAATCTGCACCTCCTTCTCGATACCAAACACCGCCTCTTGGAAGTTGATGGTGAGGTCGAGGCGCAGGTCATCGCCTTGACGGGGACCACGCCGCCGCGGACCCGCTCCAGCACCCGCCCCCCCAAAGCCACTGAAGAAGGTCTCAAACAGGTCGGCAAAGCCGCCCATGTCGCCCATATCCGGTGCCCCGCCGCCGCCTAGGCCCGCCTCACCAAACTGGTCGTAACGGGCGCGAGTCTGGGGATCGCTGAGCACCTCGTAGGCCCGGCCGATCTCCTTGAATTTGTCTTCAGCCCCAGGATCTTTGTTGACATCCGGGTGGTACTGACGGGCCATCCGCCGGTAGGCCCGCTTCAAAGTGTCTGGATCGGCGTCGCGGGCAGTGCCGAGCAGGTCGTAGTAGTCGGCCATCAGCCGTCCTGCTCCTCAGCCTGGCCATTCTCAGCTGCTTGGGGGCCAGCGGGGACGGCGCCGGAACCAGGCCCCATCGACACCTTGACCAGGGCGTGGCGCAGCACCCGACCGTTTAGGTGGTAGCCGCGCTGCAACTCCTCGATCACCACATCTTCGGCATGGGCCTCGCTGGGTTCACGCAAGACCGCCTCATGCAAGCTGGGATCGAAGGGTTCACCCTCTACCCGCATCGGTGAAACCCCAAGCTGCTTGAACACATCCACTAGCTGCTTGTACAGGCCCTGATAGCTGCGATGCAGCGCCTGGGCTTCCTCATGCTGGGGATTCAGCTGCTGCCTTGCCCGGTCGAAGTTATCGACCACCGGCAAAATCTCACCCAAGGTGGAGCAGGTGATCTGTAGGCGCAGGTCTTCGCTGTCGCGGCTCTGGCGCTTGCGGAAGTTGTCGAAGTCGGCAGCCAGACGCATGTATTGGCCGTTAAGGGCCTCATGCTCTGCCTTGAGTGCCGCCAGCTGGCCAGCCAGATCGGAACCCTGATCAGAAATCTGGTGAGAGCCGGCCTCCTGTCCAGCCTCCATCTCCGGAGTAGCCGGAATCTCGCTGGGATCAGCGGCTTGGGGGGCCCCAGCTCCCAGGTTGCTATCACCGCTCATCGAGGTGTCACCGCTCATGGCTGACAAGGTCGGACTTTGGTTCTAGACATGTTGAAGCGCCGGGCCTACCTCCCACAAGCGGCGGAAGCCCGCACCTTCTGGCTCCATGACCCTCACCCCTTCCCGCCCCGTCCCTGAAGCCAGCAGCGAAGAGCAGCAACGTCTGGAGGTGGAGCTGCTGGTTGGTGAGCCGGTGCTGCAAGCAACCGAGTTGCAGGCCCTTGGTCAAAACTTACTTTTTACGGGCAAAGGGCTGCCAGAGGCCCGCTGGCGCGAACTGGGCGCCTTGCCCCTTCAAGAAGCCAAAGGGAGATTGGTAGTTGCCGTACCTCGCAACTGGGGGCCCCAGCAGCGCCAGAATTTAAGTGAGGAATTGCAACGTGCCGGCTTCAACGCGGAGCTGAAGTTGGCGTTGGCGACAAATCTCACAACTGCGCTCACGGCAAAAGCACCAACTCCCGCTCCCGCAGCCTCCAAGCCAGCCCAACCGCGACCACCTGCAAGCTTTAACCCCCCCCGCTCCCTAACCAAAGACCTAGGAATCCCTGGCACCTCCGAAGGGCAGCTGCAGGAGGTTGCCGATGTCGAAGATCTGGAGGGCACTGCTGCTGCCAGCAGCAGTGCCAATGCGTCACCAATCATCAGCCTGGTGGACAGAATCCTGATCGAGGCGCTCACCTTGGGGGCCAGTGATATTCACGTGGAACCCCAGGAAAACACCCTGGAAATTCGCTTTCGCCTCGACGGTGTGCTGCAGAAGCACTTCGAAGACCTGCCAAAGAGCCTGACGCCAGCCGTCACATCACGCATCAAAATCATGGCGGATCTGGATATCGCCGAGCGACGATTGCCTCAAGACGGCCGCATAAGGCGCATGTTCCGCGGCCGCAAAATGGATTTTCGGGTAAGCACTTTGCCCAGCCGAAATGGTGAAAAAATATGCCTGCGCCTACTTGACAGCGGCGCTACTCAGCTCGGCCTAGAAACCCTAATCACCGATGCGGATGCAAGAAAAACCCTGCGAGAGCTGGGATCTAAACCCTACGGAATGATTCTGGTGACAGGCCCGACCGGCTCGGGCAAGTCAACCACCCTCTACGCCCTACTGGCTGAGCGCAACGATCCAGGCATCAACATTTCCACGGTTGAAGACCCGATCGAATACACCCTGCATGGCATCACCCAAACCCAAGTAAATCGAGAGAAGGGGCTCGATTTCAGTATGGCGCTACGTGCCTTTATGCGACAGGACCCTGACGTTTTGCTGGTGGGGGAAACCCGCGACTTGGAGACGGCCAAAACGGCGATCGAGGCCGCACTTACTGGCCACCTAGTGATGACCACCCTGCACTGCAACGACGCGGCCAGCGCCATCGCCCGCCTCGATGAAATGGGTGTGGAGCCCTTCATGGTGAGCGCATCACTGCTGGGCATCGTGTCCCAGCGGCTGCTGCGTCGGGTGTGTTCGGCTTGCCGAATTAGCTACACCCCCAATCCGGAAGAACTGGCCCGTTTTGGTCTGTTGAGTAGCCACGAAACCACGGTGACCTTCTTCAAGGCCAACACCCAGAACCGCAACCAGGAAGGCTGCTGCCCTGCTTGCAACGGTGCCGGCTACAAAGGAAGAATCGGTGTCTACGAAATCCTACGGATGACGGATACCTTGGCAGCAGCTGTCGCCAAGAGGGAACCCACAGATGTGCTGCGGCGAATGGCGCTTGAAAACGGCATGAAAACCCTTTTGGGCTACGGGCTGCAGCTAGTGCGCGAAGGTCACACAACCCTGGCCGAGGTCGAACGGATGCTGCTCACTGATTCAGGCCTGGAAGCTGAACGCCGCTCTAAGTCACTAAGCACCCTCACCTGCAGCAACTGCGGAGCTGGGCTCCATGACGACTGGCTCGAATGTCCCTACTGTCTAACCAGCCGCTGAGGGTCCCATGGCCGTGATGATTGAAGACTTGATGACCCAACTTGTGAAGGATGGCGGCAGTGATCTCCATATCAGTGCAGGCATACCTCCCTATGGCAGGTTCAGCGGTCAACTAAGGCCCATACACGATGATTCCCTAGACGAAGAAAGCTGCAATAAACTAATCTTCTCCATGCTAAATAATGCCCAGCGCAAGCAGCTAGAGCAAACCTGGGAATTAGATTGTGCCTATGGCCTTAAAGGGATCGCCCGCTTCAGGGTCAATGTTTATCGCCAGAGGGGTACCTACGCCGCCTGCCTGCGAGCGCTTTCCAACACCGTGCCCACTCTGGAAAGCCTAGGGCTACCGCCGATTGTGGAGGAAATGAGCCACATGCCCAAAGGGCTGATTCTCGTAACAGGCCCCACCGGCTCTGGCAAAACCACAACCCTGGCGGCAATGATCGAGCATATAAATCAAACCCGGGCAGAACATATATTGACCATTGAAGACCCGATTGAATTCACATACAGACCAGTAAAAAGTGTCATCCACCAGCGCCAGCTCAACGAAGACACCCGCAGCTTTGCCAATGCCCTAAAGGCAGCCCTTCGAGAAGATCCCGACGTAATCCTGGTGGGCGAGCTTCGAGACCTCGACACCATCCAGTTAGCAATTACGGCAGCAGAGACCGGTCACCTGGTATTGGGCACCCTGCACACCAGTTCGGCCGCCCAAACCGTGGACCGCATGGTGGATGTTTTCCCCCCCAGCCAACAGAATCAGATTCGGGTGCAGCTAAGCAGCAGCCTTGTGGCCGTTTTTGCCCAAACGCTGTGCAAGCGCCACAATCCAAGCCCCGGCCAATCTGGTCGAGTCATGGCCCAGGAGATAATGATCAATACACCAGCCACCGCAAACCTGATCCGGGAAGGTAAAACCGCCCAGCTTTACTCTGCAATTCAGACAGGTGGTCAACTATCAATGCAAACGCTAGAAAAAGCCCTTGGGGATCTAGTGCTCAGCAACCAAGTCATGATGGATGAAGCCCTTTTGAAAACCTCAAAGCCTGACGAGCTCATACGTTTAGTCAAGCAACTGAGCTGATTCACCACTAGGTACTCCTAAACCATGCCTGCCTTCGTTGCCACCTGCATCAATCCCCGAGGCAAGTCATTCCTTGTAGATATCGAGGCAACCGATCCCGCCCACGCTAAGCGCAGCTTGAGGCTGCGAGGCATCCGAGCCACCGAAATCAAGGCCAAGCCGAAAACCACGGCGACGGGATCTAGTGCCGCAGCCCAACTAAGTGAAAAACTCAAATTCTCCAAACTCAATGAACTGCTAGAGGCAAAACCTGGCATCAAAGATAAAGCTGTATTTGCCAGCAAGATGTCGGCCCTTGTCAATGCTGGCGTACCAATTGTGCGCAGCATCGACCTAATGGCATCTCAACAAAAGATGCCCCTGTTTAAACGGGCCCTGCAATCGATCAGCCTGGAGGTAAACCAGGGGATCTCCCTAGGCGAAGCCCTACGGCGCTGGCCTAAAGTATTTGACAAGCTCAGCATCGCCATGGTGGAGGCGGGGGAAGCCGGGGGCGTGCTGGATGAATCCCTAAAGAGACTGGCCAAACTGCTTGAGGACAACGCCAAGTTGCAAAACCAGCTCAAAGGGGCCATGGGCTATCCGGTGGCTGTGTTGTTCATCGCCATCTCAGTCTTTCTGGGAATGACAATCTTCATCATTCCCACCTTTGCCGGTATTTTTGATGGCCTAGGCGCCGAACTCCCCTGGTTCACTCAGATGATGGTGGACCTCAGCAGCCTACTGCGCTCAACCTTTTCTCTGTATCTGGTATTAGGACTTATTGCCGGGGTCTTTCTATTTGGCAAGTTTTATGCCACACCAATTGGCAGGCGGCGAGTAGACGCCCTTGTACTCAAGCTCCCCCTGTTTGGCGAATTGATTCAAAAAACAGCAACGGCGCAGTTCTCCCGAACCTTTAGCTCCTTAACGCGAGCGGGGGTGCCAATTTTGATGTCACTTGATATAGTTAGAGAAATCACAAGTAATTCCATTATCTCAGATGCAATTAGCAATAGTCGCCAAGACGTGTTGCAGGGAATTCCGTTAAGTGTGGCGCTTGGACGCATGAACGTATTTCCTGATATGTCTATAAGCATGCTCTCCATCGGCGAGGAAACAGGCGAGATGGACGCCATGCTCTCCAAGGTGGCTGACTTTTATGAAGACGAAGTGGAAGCCACCGTCAAGGCACTCACCTCCATGCTGGAGCCCGCCATGATCGTGCTTGTCGGCGGCATTGTGGCCTCAATCCTGCTGGCTATGTATCTACCGATGTTCTCGGTGTTTGATCAGATCAAATAACTCTCAGCCAAAGCCTGGCCGGCCAGCCAGCCGCTGCTCCAGCAGTGCTGGAAGTTGAACCCCCCAGTCACCCCGTCCACATCCAAAAGTTCACCCACCAAATAAAGACCAGGCTGCTGGCGACTCTCCATCGTCGCCAGGTTCACCTCACCTAGAGGAATGCCACCTGCCGTCACGAATTCTTCGCCGAAGGGGCCCCGCCCGGTAATGGCCAGCCGGGTATCACGCAAGGCCGATACCAACAGCTGCTGGTGCCGCTTAGCAAGATCAGCCCAGCGCTGCTGAGGGTCTAGGCCATGGCGCTGCAACAGGGCCAGCCATAGGCGCCGGCTGAGGGCGGGCCAGGGGCGCCAGTTAGCTAGTTGCCGCTTGGCCTGGTCTCGCTTGGCCTCGGCAAACAAGCCCTCAAGATCCTGCTGGGACAGGCCGCCACTCCAATCAAGGCGCAGCTCACCCCGATAGCCACTGGCCTTGAGGGCGCGGGCAGCAAAAGCCGTGAGCCGCAGGGTGGCTGGACCGGACAGACCCCAATGGGTGATCAGCACCGGGCCCCGCTGGCGAAAAGGCTGGGCAGCCCGAGCGGCCTGGGGCTCCTGCGGCAGGTGCAAAGCCAGCTCCACCGGATCCATCACCACTCCGGCCAGCTCCAGCAGGGGATCGCCAGCCAGGGCCAAGGTGAATAGGGAGGGCACAGGCGCCACCAGCCCATGGCCTAGGGCCGCCGCCAGCTGGCGGCCGCTGGGATGGCTGCCGGTGGCAAGCACCAACCGATCGGCTCTGATCGCTCCGCCGCCCCGCACCAGCAGGTCAAAACCACCGGCAGCAGCTGCCGCGGCCCGCTGCAGGCTCACCCCCGTGTGCAGCTGCACCCCGGCCTGGAGGGCCGCTCGGCGCAAGGTGGCTGCCACCGATTCAGCACGGTTTGAGCGGGGAAACAGGCGGCCGTCCGGCTCCTCCACCAGCTCGAGGCCATGGTCAGCAAACCAGGCGACGGCATCGCCGGGAGCAAAGCGCGAAAAGGGACCCCGCAGGGCCTGGCCGCCCCGGGGATAGTGCCCCACCAACGCCCGAGGATCCCAGCAGGCATGGGTGACATTGCAGCGCCCACCGCCACTGATCAACACCTTGTTCAACGGCTCGTTGGTGGCTTCCAGCAGTGCGATATCGCCAAGGCCGGCCTCAGCAGCACTGATGGCGGCCATAAAGCCGGCAGCACCGCCACCGGCCACGACAACGGCAGCATGAATTGGCAGCATGGGGAGATGGGCCAGATCGATCCAGCCAGTTATCGCTTCAGTGTGGCCCCGATGATGGACTACACCGATCGGCACTTCCGGGTGCTGATGCGGCAGATCAGCAGGCGCAGCCTGCTTTACACCGAAATGGTGGTAGCCCAGGCCCTGCACCACGCCAGGCAAGCACCTGATGCCAGCGCACCGGGGGGGCGGCTGGAGCGCCTACTGGGCTTCGATCCGATCGAAAAACCCCTAGCCCTGCAAGTAGGCGGCGACGATCCCGCCTTGCTGGCTGAGGCCGCTGCCCTGGCGGCTGAATGGGGCTACGACGAAATCAACCTGAATGTGGGCTGCCCCAGCGAGAAGGTGCAAAAAGGCCGCTTTGGGGCCTGTCTGATGGCCGATCCTGACCAGGTGGCCCGCTGCGTTGCCGCCATGGCCGCCGCCTGCCCCTTGCCGGTAACGGTGAAACACCGCATCGGCATTGACGAGCGCGACTCATACGCCGAGTTGCTGGCCTTCGTGGATGCGGTGGCGGCAGCGGGAGCCCAGCGCTTTTCAGTACACGCGCGCAAAGCGTGGCTGGAGGGGCTCGATCCCAAACAGAACCGCACGATCCCGCCCTTGCGCTACGACGTGGTGCACGCCCTCAAGCGCGATCGACCGCAACTGAGCATCGAATTAAACGGCGGTCTGGAAAGCCTGAACGACTGCGTGCAGCAGCTCGAATTGGTGGACGGGGCCATGGTGGGTCGGGCTGCTTATGCCCATCCCCTCCAGTGGAGGCAGGTGGACCAGCAGATCTACGCCGACGACAGCCAGCCGCTGGCCACAGCCTCCAGCGTAGTGGGGGGTTTGGTTGCCTACGCCGAGCAATGGCGCAGTCGGGGCGGACGGCTGTGGCCCATCGCCCGCCACTTAGTACATGTGGTGGAGGGGGTAGGCGGCGCCAAACGCTGGCGCCAGCAACTCACCGAAAAAGCAGGGTCAAGGGACGCGGATGCTGGCGTGCTGGCAGCCGCGGCCCTATCCCTGGCAGAGCAGGGCTACTAGACCTCGGCGCCACCGTAGAAGTCGCCACCACCGCTATCGCCACCGCCACTGCGGCGGCGGCGGGTGCGCCCAGCGTCGAAGCTGTCGCCACCAGCAGGATTGCCAGCGCCATAGCTCCGATCTTCCCAGCCGCGGGCACCAGATCCCCGATCGCCACCACCCGCATAACCACCACCACCGCCTGCTCCACCACCACTGCCGCGGTTGTAGCCACCACCGCCGCCGCCATAACCACCCCGGCGCGGACCACCACCGCCAGCTCCGCCGCCGCCGCCGGTGCGGGGCTCGGCTTTGTTGATGCGCAGGGGACGACCCATCAGCTCAGCACCCTGCAATGCCTCGACGGCCTTTGCCTCTGCTGCTTCATCGCCCATCTCAACAAAGGCGAAACCACGCTTGCGCCCGGTATCCCGTTCAAGGGGTAGGGAACAGCTAGACACCTCACCGAAGGGTGCAAACAATTCCGCCACGTCTTCCTGCTCAGCGCGGAAGGGAAGGTTGCCGACAAAAATACTCACGAACTGAAGATCGGCCGCGGGACCGATGCATGTGGGCCAATGGGCCACTAACCGATCCACCCTAAGACGACTGACGAAAGCTGGCTGCTCTCAGCAGGCAAGTCGCATCCGAATTTGCTGCAACTGCTGCTCAACCTGGTCAAAGCCCGTGCCCCCCTCGCTGCGCCTGGCCGCCACCACCTGCTGGGGAGTGATGGCCTCATAAATGTCGGCTTCAAAGGCAGGGTGCAGCTGCTGCCAGCGCCCCAGGGGCAGGTCGCGCAGCAGGATTCCCTCAGCCAGGCAGCCCTTCACCAGGCCGCCCACCAACTGGTAGGCCTCGCGAAAGGGCACCCCTTTAGCAACCAGGTAGTCGGCCACATCGGTGGCATTGGAGAAATCCGCCGCCACTGCCGCCTCCAGGCGCTGGGGCCGAAACTCGAGCCCCTCTTCAAACAGAATCGCCATCGCCTCCAGGCAATCGAGGCAGGTACGCACCCCGTCAAACAGGGCCTCCTTGTCTTCCTGGAAGTCCTTGTTGTAGGCGAGGGGCAGGCCCTTGATCATGGTTAGCAAGCCCATCAGGTGGCCAAACACCCGGCCGCTCTTGCCCCGCACCAGCTCGGGCACATCAGGGTTCTTTTTCTGAGGCATCAAGCTGCTGCCAGTCGCACAGCGGTCGGTGAGGCCGATAAAGCCAAACTCTTCGCTGGCCCAGAGAATCACCTCCTCACTGAGCCGGCTTAGGTGCACCAGCACCAAGCTGGCGGCAGCCATGAACTCGACCGCAAAGTCCCGATCACTGACCGCATCGAGACTATTGGCGTAGATGGTGTCAAAGCCCAACTCGGCGGCGGTCTGGCGCCGATCGATGGGCACCGGCGTGCCCGCCAGGGCCGCGGCCCCCAGGGGACAGATATTCACCCGGCCGCGCACATCTGCCAAACGGGCCCTGTCCCGCTCGGCCATCTCGATGTAAGCCAGTAGGTGGTGGGCCAGACACACCGGCTGGGCCCGCTGCAGGTGGGTGTAGCCGGGGATTAAGACCGTGCTGTGCAGCTCAGCCTGAGCCAGCAGGGCCCGCTCAAAGCGCAACAAGCCCCCGTCAATGGCATCAATTTGGCCGCGTAGCCACAGACGCAGGTCGGTGCCCACCTGGTCGTTGCGACTACGGCCGGTGTGCAGTTTCTTGCCCAGGGGGCCGAGTAACTCAATCAGACGCCGCTCAACGGCGAAGTGCACATCTTCAGCCTCCAGGCCGGGGTTGAACTCGCCCCTGGCTGCCTCAGCTCTCACATTCTCCAGGCCCTCGATCAACTGGGCCGCCTCGCTCTCGCTGATCACAGCGCAACTACCCAACATGCGGGCATGGGCGATGGAGCCGTCCAGGTCTTGCTGCAGCAGGGTGATGTCAAAACCGATCGAAGCGTTGAAGCGCTCGATCGCCGGATGCAGGCCCTGCTCGAAACGCTGGCTCCAGGTAGACGCGGTGGAATCAACAGCCATTCGGGGCTCGGCGGGCGGCGCTAGGCAGGGAATCAGCTTGGCAGGGAGGGCAGCATCAGCTCCTCCTTCACCTTGAGCACCACCATCGAAGCGTCATCGTCGAGCTGCCGGTCTGCCCCCACGAAGCGATCGAGCCGGGCAAACAGCTGGTCGAGAATCCCCTGAGCGCCGATGCCGGAGCGGCAGGCCGCCTGCAGCTGAAGCACCAACCGCTCCTCGTCGAAGCGCTCGCCGCTGAAGCCGGTGGCCTCGGTCACCCCGTCGGTGTAATAGAGCAGCACATCGCCTGGATCCAGCACGATCTGCTCAAGGCCGTAATCGGCTTCGCTCTGCAAACCAATCAGCAGACCTGGGGCATCAAGGCGCTCCACCTGGTTGCGCTGGCGCCGCCAGATCAACGGCGGATTGTGGGCCGCATTGGCGTAGCGCAGCAGGTGGGTGCGGGGGTCGTAATCGGAATAAAAGAGGGTCACAAACCGGTGCGACTGGGCCAGGTCTTCCTGGGCCAGCTGGTTGAGGTCGTGAAGGATGCGCTCGGGGGAGTGGCCGCTCAGCACCTCGGCCCGCAACATGCCGCGCAGCATGGTCATCAGCAGACTTGCCGGCACGCCCTTGCCCATCACATCGCCCATCACCAGCGCCCAGCGGGCCTGTTCGCGGCGGCGGCCCAGCAGCTGGGGCCGGGTGGGGATGAAGTCGTAATAGTCACCGCCCACCTGGAAGGCGGGGCGGCAGCGGGCGGCCAGCTCAACGCCATCGATCACCGGACAGTGGTCGGGCAGCAGCTGGGCCTGGATTTCAGCACCGATGCTGAGCTGGCGATCGAGCCGCTCATGGCGCCGCATGGTCTGGAGCAGGGCCTCGTTTTCCAGCGCCACGGCGGCAAGGTCGGCCACCAGCTGCAGGTGGCGGCGATGCACCTCGCTCCAGGCAAAGCCCTGCCGATTGCTGAAGATATAGAGGCGGCCTCGCTGCAGGCTGCGGGAAACCACCGATGTAGCAACCACCTGGGCTCCACCCAGCAGCCGACCCACCCGCTGATCAAGCAAGGCCGCCACAGCCGCATCACCGCTGAGAGCTGCCAAATCCCCATCCGCCAACGCCGCCAGCTGGCGCACCAGCTCGGCGCAGGGCTCGGCAGGCGTGGCCTGCAGATACTCGCGCCAGAGGCGGCCATCCTCGTGGAATACCACCAGCACTGCCCCCTCGGCTTCCACCAGCCGGGCCGCCACCAGCGGCACCAGCTCCAGAAAGCGACCCAAATTAGTGAAACTGCGCAGGGCAAAAGCCAGGGAAGCCAGCAGCTCCTGGTTGCGCCGCTGCTCCCGGCTGAGGCTGTCGAGCAGCTGCCGCAGCGATGCTGCAGCCGACAACAAGGCCGGACCCTGGGGAGAAACCGGATGGGGGGGCGGCTTGTTGCTCACCGATTGGGCACGGTGCGGCCGCGGCGGTTTCGCAAGATAGCGGCGACGCGGGCAAGTGCCCTACCGGCCAAGGCAAGCAGGACCTCAGCGAGCCAGCAAGGCCTCAACAAACTCAAAGCTGTTAAAGGGGCGCAGGTCGCGAATACCCTCACCAGCGCCAATGAAACGGATTGGCAGCCTGGCTTCAGAGGCGACGGCTAGGGCCACACCACCACGGGCGCTGCCATCGAGCTTGGTGAGCACCACGCCGGTTAGTCCGGCGGCCTTGGCAAAAGCCATGGCCTGACGCAGGCCGTTCTGACCCTGGCTGGCATCCAGCACCAAAAGCGACTCCACCACCGCCTCCGGCGCCAGCTTGTCGACAATCCTGCGCACCTTGCTGAGCTCTTCCATCAAGTTGTGCTTGGTCTGCAGGCGGCCAGCCGTATCCACCAGCACCAGCTCAGTGCCCTTGGCCTGGGCAGCACCGATGGCGTCGTAGACGACTGCCGCTGGATCTGCATTGGCGCTGGGATTGGAGATCACCGGCACCTTGCTGCGCTCACCCCACACCTGCACCTGCTGCACCGCCGCGGCCCGGAAGGTGTCAGCAGCAGCTATCAAGCAGCTGTAGCCGCTGCGCACCGCCAAGTTGGCCAGCTTGCCGAGCGTGGTCGTCTTACCAACGCCGTTTACCCCCACCAACAGCCATACGTTGAGCTGCTCGCGGCGGGGGGCTAGCAGGGGCTGGCCACTGGCCTCGATCGGTTGGTCGAGGATGGCGCGCAGCTGCTCCTTAAGGAAGCGCAGGCCCTCGGCGGGATCCACCACCTCCTGATTTAGCCGCTGGCGCAGGGCGCCAAGGGCCCGGTCGGTGGCCTCCACCCCAACGTCTGCCCGCAGCAGGGTGGTTTCCAGACCATCAACCACCTCTGGCGTGAGCGGGTCATCACCCAGGTTGTCGAGCAGCTGGGTGACCAAGCCCTGGCGGGTTTTCTCGAGGCCCTGGCGCAAACGAGTGAGCCAGTCGATCTCCTCAAGCGAAACCTGATCAACCCGCTTGCCCTGGGCCGCGAGTACCTCAGCCGACCAGGTGAAGGTGGCGTCGAAAGCGCCCAAGCTGGGCTCAGCTAGTTCGGGCGCTGCAGGGGCTTCCAGGGCGGGAGCCTCTGGCGCCGTGATCGCCTGTTGGCGTTCGGCCCGCTGGGCCGCTGCCTGCTCCAGCAGGGAAAGGGGCGCGGCCACTGGAGTGGCCGGTTGGGCAACCTGCTGAGGATCCTGCTCAAGACCCTGTTCGCTCTGCTGGGTATTGATCAGTACAGGCTGTACAGAATCTGGAAGAGGGGGCTCAGGGGCAGATTCGGGCTCAAGCTGGCGCCGCTTTTGCTCCTCCTGCTGGGCCTTGAGGCGGGCGTAGGCCTGGCGGGCCCATTCCAGCGCCTCAGCGTTGGGATCGGAGGAACCCTCAACAGGCTGTTCTTGAGCCTGTTCTGGACCCTGATCCGAAACCTGTTCAGAAGCTGGCGGCGGGGTTGCTGATGGGTCAGCTGGGGATGGGCCGGTGCGATTAAACCAGTCGTAAACCATGGCTTGCTCAGGCCTCCGCCGCGGAACGAGCTGCCGTAAAGCGCCGCAGCACCCCGTTGATCATGCGGCGGCCCTGCTCATCGCTATAGCGATTGGCTAACTCCACAGCTTCGTTACAGGCCACAGCAGGGGGGGTGCGAAAGCTCTCGAGGTCTACGGCTGCCAGCCGCAGGATGTCCCGATCGATGCGGGGCAGGCGAGTAAGACGCCAACCCTCCATTACCCGATCCAGTCGCTCATCGATCGCCTGACGGTCGCGCAGCACGGCCTCGACCCGGGCAATGGCGCCTAGGCGAACCTCATCTTGGTCGGCCAGCATCAGCAGCCGGGGCAACTCCAGGCTTGCAGAAAGGCGGTTAAGAGCCTGTTCAGCCGCGACCAGGCCGGCGTTGAGGTGCTGGCGCACCCGGGGCAACTGCTGCTCACCCTGCTCCTGCAACTCGCTATCAAGCAGTTGCTGCTGGGCGGCCTGCAAGTCTTCTGCGGAGCGATCCAGGGACTCACGCACGTCCTGGCTGAGGGTGGCGAGCACCTGCTGCAACAGGCCCTCCATGCCAGTTGGCAAGGCCGGGGCAGACGAGCCGCGATCACTGGTCTGACCAAGCATCAGCAGGGCCAGTTCACGGGAGAGGGTGCGGCTCTGCATCAGGTGGGTTCTGCCTCAGGAAAGTTGGGGGGTGCGCAGCTGGGCCAGCAGGCTGGAGAAGCTGCGATTGGGGGTGGAGCGCTCGTCGGGGTTGACGATGCCGGCGGAAATGATTGTGCGGAAAGCATCCTCCACCGAGATCTCGAGATCCTTAACAGAACCCTCTGGCACAACGGTGTACCAGCCGGTGGTTGGATTCGGCGCAGTGGGAATGAACACACTCAGCATGGGCTCGGTGAAGCCTGCCTGCAGGGCAGAGCCGATCGCGCCAGTCACAAAACCCAGGGCGTAGAGACCCTCGCGGGGATACTCCACCAGCACGACCCGACGAAACTTGCTGGAGTTGCCCTGGAGGAATGTTTCCAGCAGCTGCTTGAGGGTTTTGTAAACCGAGCCAGCTAGGGGGATGCGCAGCAGAGTCCCTTCGCCAAACTCAAGCAGCCAGCGACCAACAATGTTGCGGGCCATCAGGCCGATCAACAGGATGCCGAGCAGGGGCACCAGTAGACCAACGCCCAGGTTGATCAGCTCCTGCAACACCGGATTGAGGGTATTGAAGGGATTGAACTGCTTAGGGATAGAAGTGAGAAACGCCAGCACGAAACGGCTGACCGTGGTGCCCAACCAGATCGTGGTTGCCAGTGGAATCACCACCAGCAAACCAGCGATCAAATCGTTCTTGAGATCGGATTGAAGCCGATCCCCTAGGGGCTGATCCGATCTGGGGCTGGATTGAACCAAGTGACAATCCGGAGATCCGGCCTGCAGCAATCTGCTTTCAACTTAGCCAGCCGGCCTCACAGCAGGGCCACTAAGGCCAAAAGCACGAAGCCGATAGCCAGTACCACCGCTGTGCCGGTGCCGCCGTAGCGACGCTGGTTGACCGTGAGATCGCGAGCGCGCTGTTGCTGCTGAAGCTGATCTTCAGCCTGCTGCAGCTGGCGCTGCATGAAACTCTTAGCAGCCGCCTGCTGCTGCTCCGGAGTGGCATCAGCGGGGATCTGACCAGCCTGGGCCGCCTGGGCAATCAATTGGTCGATGACCTGGGGATTGTCCATTTGGGCGCGGGCCATAGCCAGTTGACCCTTGCGCGCAGCCAGCTGCTGGTCTGCCTGTTCGGAGAGGCTGCGGTCGCCGCTGATTGAAACCGGCACCGCCACGACCAAGGCAAGGGCCAGCAGGATGCTCACTACAGCCACAAGCCAGCGCAGCGGGGTGCGGCCAGCGGCGGGATGGTCGAGGCGACTGCCGAATAACATCAACACCAACCCAACTAAAGCCATCGGCGACTGGCTAACCAGTCGATCCATCAGCAGCTGGCGATATCCCTCTTCAGCCCAGTTCCAAGAGCCCAGGAGCACCAGCAACTGCAGGGCAAGCAACACGACCAAGGTGAGGCCGAGCCAACGCAACAGGTGGCCCAGGCGGCCGAAGGAAGCAGTGCTCACAGAAGGGTCTCGCGGCAGATTTAGACAACGGCGCAACTGTACGGGCGATGACGCTGCACGCCCACCACGACCTTGCACTCCGTTTAAAACAGCAGGCCCAGCAGCTTGGGTTTGACCCGGTGGGCCTCGCCGCCGTGCCAGCCGGAGAGCGCCTAGGCCTGCGAACGGCGGCCCTGGAGCGCTGGCTGGCAGCCGGCTATCAAGCCGACATGGCCTGGATGGCCGACCCGCGCCGGCGCGCGGTGGAGCAGCTACTGCCCGGGGTGCGCAGCCTGCTGGCGGTGGGCCTCAACTACTACGTGGAGGCCGATCGGGCACCGGGGGCGCTCAAGGTGGCCCGCTACGGCTGGGGGCGGGACTACCACCGGGTGATCGATGGCCGCCTGCGCCAGCTGGGTCGCTGGTTGGAGCAGCAGGTGCCTGGGGTGGGTTGGCGGGCCTGCGTCGACAGTGCACCGCTGATGGATAAGGCCTGGGCCGAACAGGCCGGCCTGGGCTGGATTGGCAAAAACGGCAACCTGATCAATCGCGAGCGTGGCTCCTGGCTACTGCTGGGCCACCTGCTCACCACCTTGGAGCTGCCTGCCGATGCTGCCGCCACACCCCTTTGCGGCAGCTGCAGCCGCTGCCTGCCGGCCTGTCCCACCGGCGCCATCACCGAGCCCTTCGTGGTGGACAGCCGCCGCTGCCTGGCCTTTCACACCATCGAAAACCGCGATCCCGAACTGCCGCAAGCGATCACCAGCAAATTGGAGGGGTGGGTCGCTGGCTGCGACATCTGCCAAGACGTGTGTCCCTGGAATCAACAGCCGCTGCGAAGCAGTGAAGATGCGGATCTGCAGCCCAGGCCCTGGCTGCTGAACCTACAGGCCGAGGAAGCCCTGGGGTGGAGCGACGCCGACTGGGATACCAAGCTGCGAGCCTCGGCCCTGCGCCGACTCAAACCCTGGATGTGGCGGCGCAACCTGCGGGCCAGCCGGAGCGGCACTGCCTAGGCTGGCCAAACCCGTCTCCCCGTAATGGCTCCGCGCTGGTCGCGCCCTGATTTCAGAACTGCCCTGCTGCCCGCTGCCCTCGGGCTGTTGCTGACAGCGGGGCTGCCCGCCCGGGCGTTGGTGCCCTACGTGTACGTACCCCAACGGCAGGAACTCGAAGCTGCCGGTCTAGGGATCGCCCAGGCGGCGGCGCGGCTGCTGCGACTTGGTCAAGCCAGGGACGCCGCCAGGCTGGCTGCCCTGACGGTGCAGCTGCTGCCAGAAGATCCCCGCGGCTGGGTGTTGCTGGCCGAAGCCCAGCTGCGCAGCAACCAGCTTGAACAGGCCGGCACATCATTGGCCAAGGCCAAGAAACTCGATCCAAGCAACCCTGGAATCTGGTTTGCCGAGGGTTCCCTAGCCCTACGGGCCGG
>NZ_JAGQDB010000017.1:0-31048 GCF_024346495.1 Cyanobium sp. A1C-AMD
GTTTGCTTCAAATAATGTTGCTTCGTAGGCTCCAGATTGGGCTGCCCAGTTTAGATTCACCGGTGCCAAGTAGGGAGTTTTTGGGGGGGCGGCCTGGGCCTTGGGCTGATTCAAGACCACGTTGCCAGCTAGATTGGCGCCATAGGAATAAACTACGGTTTGAAGTCCCAGGCTGCCATTGTAAATGCGCTCGCGATAGGATCCAAATAGATCAGCGTTTGCGCTTGTATGGCCGGGCAGGTTAAGCGGAGTCGTCAGGCGGCTGGTGCTGCGGATGCCGGATCGGAAGTTGTCTGGGTTGAGGGTAGACAGGCTGGCTTCAGCATTTAATGAGAGCCAGCCCATGGGCAGTTTGAGTCCCGCCAGCAGGCCGAACATATCTGCGAGCTTGGCGGTCTGTTCGCTGGTGGGATTAGCCAGGCTTTGTCCAGGAAGCACATAGCTACTGGTACGGCCTTCGATGGCCCGCTGCACATTCAGCTGGGGCTGGAGTTGCAAGCTGCCCCGCTTGCCTATTTTTATTGGCTCCAAATTGTAGCCAATAAAGAAGCCATCGCGATCTTCTTTATCGGTATCCCAGGCAAAACGAGATTCTTCGGCGCCGATGGTTGTGTTTGTGATTGCCGGCAAAGAAACTTTGCCGTCCAGCAGAATCTGGCTGCTGCGGCTGTTGATGCGGGTCACGCCGCGCCCATCCATAACGGCCACCACCTTGCGGGCCAGGCTCCAAGAGGCGGCAGGAGTGAAGGGATCGTTGGTAAAAGCAATTTGTTCGGCAGTCCAGCGGTTGCCTCTGATTTGGATCTGGGCTCCTTGAAAGCGAATGCGGCTGATCGTGCCCGCTTTGTTTGCGGGCGGGCGGTAGCCCTGCCCATTGCTGTTGAGCGAGTCCGTGGTGTCAATAACGGCTCCCAGGTCGAGCTTCACGCTGGTGCTCCAGCTCTGCTGGAACGTCACGTTGCTCACCTTTGAGTCCACGTCTGGCAGCTGCTCGATCTCAGTTGCTTTAACGACAGGTTTCCCAGATCCCATCGAGATCGCCTGTGCCTGCGGGCCGCCCGCCTGGGGGGGGCCGAAAGCAACTGATTCCAGTGCCCTATTTAGAGATAGAGCTGGAGTGGAGAGCTCACTGCCAGGGCAGCCGGCCGGCGCTGGCATGGTGGGCAGGCTGCTGCGACCTGGTGGCAACACCCGCACCAGCGTTCTATTGGCAGGATCTGCGCTGAGTGGCGGACAGACAAACGCTGGTTGGCTGAAGTTAGACGGCAGACCGTTCGTTTTGGCGTTGGGATCTGGGGAGTTGATCTCTTTAGAATTGATCTCTGTAGAAGTGATCTCTTTAGAAGTGACCCCTTGAGAATTGATGTCCCGGGCAAGGGTGTCTTGCTCGATAACGCCATAGACGTCGTCAAGTTCGCCGCTGCCTTCTAGGTCGCTATAGCGCAGACGGCTTGCTTGCAGGTATTGATCTCCTTTGATCAGGCGAATTTGCCCGCTGGCGTAGACACTGCGGCTGGCTTCTGCCAGTTCGACTCGATCTGCCAGCAGGCGCCAGCCGTTGAAGCGGGCTTCTACGTTGCCGGTGGCAACAAACCGGCCCAGTTGCTGGTCGTAGCCTTGCTGATCGGCCTTGATTACAGCAAAGTTGGGAGCAGGAATAACTGAACTAGAGGCTTTGACTGTCCCAGGCTGGCTGGGAATATCGCCTGCAAGAGCCTCTGGAGCGAATAGGACGGATAGGCAAGCAGCTGTCAATAGTTGGTGAGCGAGCCTTTTTAAAGGCGATTTCCCCAGAGGCACTCGGTGGGAATTGCCAGCCAAATACATCAGCCCTTAAGACCTTCTTGAGCCTGAAGTGTTGAAGGAAGCGTGTCTGAAATTGGCACGATTAAATCAGGCGCAGCAGGTCCTTTTGGGGATCATCCCACAAACAGAATCAGGATCTTGCTTGCCTAGTGCCAGCTGATCAATCTTCCAGGTCTTTACGGCTCGGGGTGCGGCTGGGGTCGCTGGCCAAAAAGCCGAACACAAAGATCCCGATAAAGAAGAAGACGACCGAATAAACCGAGATCTTGAGGGCGAGCATGGTTCGGCCTTGGGGAATGGCGAGCGGGTGACAGGGAGTGACAGGCGCGTTGAAGGGCCTAGTCGACCCCGCAGCTGCGGGATCATCCTATGGGACTCGGCTTGCCATCCAACGATGCCTGAGGCCTCAGGACTAGGGCAGACCCCACGGATTGAAACGATTCAGTCACGTTTGCGGCCAACCCATTCGCGCTGGGATCTCCAACCTCTCTGGCGCTGCGTGCAGGCGGGAGGGCGGTTTGGCCCAGCCCTTGACGATCCTTGGGGCCAGCAATGTCGTCCGGATTGGGCAGCTCGGGGGTTGGTGATTTGGCCGCGGGGTGGCCAGTGGCGAGAGCTACGGCTGCGGCTGGTTTGCCCGGCGAACTGGCTGCAGCTGCAGCAGCCGGAGCCCGTTGCCCAGGCCCGGCTGGTGCTGCGCTGGTGGGCCGACCAGGTGGAGCTGCGGGTGGATGGTGCGCGGGTGCATGGCGGCGACCTGTTTGACACCGCTTGCCGCTGGTTGCTGCCCGAGCGCTGGTGGCAGGGGGAGGCCCTTGAGCTGGAGTTACGCCTGCGCAGCCCCTTGCACGACGACGGTGCCCTGATCGAGAGCCGTCTCGAGCTCGAGCCCCTGGATCCAGCCGATCCGGTGGATTTGTTGGCTGAAACCAAGGCTGAGCTTGCCCAGCTGCGTAGTGGCGAACCGCCGACAGGTCGGTTTCGTGTGTTGGGCCATGCCCACCTCGATCTGGCCTGGCTCTGGCCGGTGGCCGACACCTGGCAAGCGGCCGAGCGCACCTTCACCTCTGCCCTTGATCTGATCGAGCGCTTCGAGGAGTTGCATTTCGGCCACTCCACACCGGCCCTATACGCCTGGCTGCAGCAACACCGGCCGGCCCTGTTCGCCCGCCTGCAGCGTGCGGTGGCAGCCGGTCGCTTTGAACCGATCAACGGTCCCTGGGTGGAGAGCGACTGCGTGCTGATCAGCAGCTCCTCACTGCTGCGCCAGTTTCAGCTGGGCCAGCAATTCAGCGCCGCCAGCTTCCCGGAGCTGGAGCACTATCTGGCCTGGTTGCCCGACAGCTTTGGTTTCGCCAGCGGCCTGCCGGCCGTGGCTCGCAGCACCGGCGTGCGTTGGTTTTGCACCCACAAAATGGCCTGGAACGCCACCAATCCCTTCCCCCACCGGCTGTTTCGCTGGCGCAGCCGCTGCGGTTCCGAGCTGCTGGCCCTGATCAACGCCCCGATCGGCACCGATGGCGATCCCGTGGCGATGGAGCGCTATCGCTTGGCTTGGCAAGGCGCGACCGGGGTTGATTCGGCCCTGTGGCTGCCAGGAGTGGGCGACCACGGTGGAGGCCCCAGCGCTGAAATGCTCGAGCAGCTGCGGCTCTGGCAGCAGCAAGCTGAAGCTGCTCCCCAGCAGCACGGCAGCTTGCGGGGTTATTTGGCTGACCTCGAGCCGCTGGCGCCCCGGCTGCCGGTGTGGCGCGACGAGCTTTACCTGGAGCTGCATCGCGGCTGCGCCACCTCGCGCCCTGATCAGAAGCGCCACAACCGCACACTCGAGCGGCTGCTGCGGGAGGCGGAGCTGGCCCAGGCCTTGGCCGGGGAGCCGGAAACGGTCGACTGGCGAACGCTGCTTTTTCAGCAGTTTCACGACATTTTGCCCGGCACCTCGATTCCGGAGGTGTTCGAGCAGGCTGAGCCCCAGTGGCGGGCAGCGCGCCGCAGCGCCTGCCTGCAACGGGATCGGGCTCTGCAGGCCTGGCTAGGAGCTGGTGACGGTGACGGTGAAGATGACGGTGTGGGTGTGGGTTGGTGGGTAGCCCAGCTCCAGCCCCTACCTCCCCAGGCCCGCAGTCTGCGGGTGCCGTTGGGCAGCTGGAGTTGGGGCGGTGTGAAGCTGCGGTCCCAGCCGGCCCGGGCTGGCGGCCAGTGGCTGCAGCTGCCGCCCTTAGGGGGTGTGGCGGCCCTGCCCCTAGAGCGAACGGTCGCAGCGGCGGCCCCTCAGGCAGCGCAAGTTGAGGCAGCTCAGGTTGAGGCGCCGGTGTGGCGAGAGGGCTGGCGCTGCGGCAACGGTTTGGTGAGTTTTGAGCTGGGGCCGCGGGGCCTCGAGCAGCTGTGGGATAGCCAGGATCAGCCCCAGTTGGCAGGCCCGCTGGCCTGGCGGCGTTTTGCCGATCGAGGTGAGTTTTGGGATGCCTGGGACATCGCCACGGGCTACCGGGACCATCCGCTGGCCTGGCAGTGGCAGGGCGAGCCGAGCTGGCTGGAGCAGGGCGAGCTGTGCACAAGTTTTGTGTGGCGGGGCCAGTGCGGGGCCAGTGCGGTGCGGCTTGAGGGGCGCTTACTTGCCAATACCCCATGGCTCGAGCTTGTGCTCAGCGTCGACTGGCGCCAGCGCCATGAGCTGCTGCGCCTGGAGATCCCCCTGGCCCAGTCGGCCCAGCGCTGGGCGGCAGATACCTCCGGTGGCGTGCTGGAACGGCCAGCCCAGCCGGCCACTGCCCGCGAGCAGGCCCGCTGGGAGCTGCCAGCGATCAGCTGGATCGCTTCTGTGGCTATTGGCGGCGGCTTGGCGGTGCTGCTCGATGGGCCCCAGGGGGTGTCGGCTAGTCCGGAGCAGTTGGGTGTGTCGCTGCTGCGGGCGCCTACTTGGCCCGATCCTGGCGCCGATAACGGCCTGCAGCGCCTGCGGCTGGCCCTGGCGCCCTGCCCAGCAGGCTGGTGCCGGGCCCAGGTGCCCAAGCAGGCGGTGGCCTTCAGGGAACCGCTATGGCTGCGGCCGGCGGTGGCCCAGGGCCGGCCTAAACGACATCAGGCCCTGCCTCCCCTGGGCGAGGGCCTGTTGCTACTGGGCTGCCGGCCGCTAGGCGAGTCGGGTGACGTGGTGCTCACCGTGCAGAACTGTTCCCCTTGCCGCCGTTACCTGGAGCTGGGAGAGAGCTGGCAGCTGCTGGAGCGACTCGATGGCCTGGATCAGCCTCTGATTTCCCAGGGAAAGCTCTCTGAAGATCCCTGGCTGCTGGCGCCGTGGAGCCTGGGTTTTTGGCGAGTGCGACCTGATCGGGTCAGCGCTTAGGGCTCAGTCGTCGTGGTCGTCAAAGGGGTCGGTGAGGCCCTTGGAGGGCGGCCCGAAGGCTTGGTACACCCCAAAACCGGTGAGTGAAAGCAGCACCGCCAGCACGGCGAGGGCCACGGAAAGGGCCGGGGAGCTGGTGGTGGCGGTGGGGTCCATGGAGGCGGAAGGGGAATGGAGGTGACGGGTTGCGTCACAACTCTCGACGGACCGCCGCGGCGCGGTACGCGAGGCCCTTACAGTACTTAAAGCGAATCCATGCCCGAGAGGCTGCAGCAGACATGGCCCAACGCACCCGCCTCGGAGACATCCTGCGGCCACTAAATTCTGAGTACGGCAAGGTCGTTCCCGGCTGGGGCACTACGCCCGTCATGGGCATTTTTATGGTGCTCTTCTTGGTGTTTCTGCTGATCATCCTGCAGCTGTACAACAAGTCCCTGCTGCTCGAGGGCATCACTGTCAACTGGAACGGCCTCGGCTGATGAACGTGTTTGGCATTGGCCTGCCTGAGCTGGCGGTAATTGCCGCCATCGGGCTGCTGGTGTTCGGACCAAAGCGGCTGCCGGAGCTCGGTAAAACCCTGGGTCGCACTCTGAAGGGTTTTCAATCGGCCTCCTCTGAATTCGAAAAGGAGCTGCGCACGGCGATTACCACCTCCGAACCTGTTGCGGCAGACCTGCCAGTTGCAGTAACTTCAACTGAGCTTGTTTCAGCTGACGCCTCCTCGGCTGATGCTCCAGAGCTGATTGAGCAACCTCTCGATGGTCCCACGGCCTGAGTTGTCGTTGCAGTTGGTGGTGGGCCTGGGTAATCCGGGAGCCAAGTACGCAGGTACTCGCCACAACGTGGGCTTTATGGCCCTGGAGCGTTTAGCCGATTGCGCTGGCAGGGCATCTTTTCGGCAGCAGCAAAAGCTTCAGGGCTTGGTGGCTGAGGTGGGTTCGGGACCTGCCCGGCTGCGGCTGTTGATGCCCCAGACCTACATGAATGAAAGTGGTCGCTCGATCCGCGCAGCCCTGGACTGGTTTGGTTTCGAGCCCGCCCAGTTGCTGGTGGTGGTGGATGACATGGACCTGCCCCTCGGCAAGTTGAGGCTGCGGGCTACGGGCAGTGCCGGGGGGCATAACGGCCTGCGCAGCACCATCAGCCACCTAGGTACCCAGGACTTTCCGCGGCTTCGTATTGGTATTGGCGCCCCCGCCCAAGATCCCGGCGAGCGCCGCGCCCGCACCGTTGGCCATGTGCTCGGACGCTTCACTCCTGCCGAGCAGCCCCTGCTCGAGGAGGTGCTGCGCGAGGTGGAGGCAGGTATTGGCCTGATCCAGCGCCTCGGCCTGGAGCGGGCTGGTAACCGACTCAATGGTTTTCAGCCCCAGGGCGCGGCAGCCTGAGCCGATGGCACGCCTTCCCTCCACCACTGCCCAGTTGCGGGTGCTGCACCAGAGCTTCAGCCAGCGGGTGCTGGAGGGGGAGGTGAGTGCGGGCGGCTACCAATGGAGTTTCCGCTGGGCCTTTGACCGCGGTGAACTCAGCGTTGAGCCTTCTTTGGGCAGGGCTCTGATCCAGGACGCCCTGCTGCGTTATCTGCTCAAGGTCGACTACCAGCTCGAGCCTGGCGGTGACTACATCTTTACGGTTCGGGCCCGTTTTTAAACCGATTTAGCCTCCGGCGACCGGCAGCGGCCATTGCCTCAGCACCTCCTGGTTGCTGCGCTGCAGGGTCATCCCGCAATAGCGCTCAATCAGCAGCTGGGCGACCACATCGTCGATATCCCGGGGGGGCAAGCGCAAGCCCGCCGGCAGCAGCCGCCTCCAGCCCCTAGGGGGCCACAGCTGCCAGTAGCGCTCGCGGGCCGCCAGGGTGCTACCTCTCTCATCCACCACAGCATGCGCCAGCCGCTGCTGGCCAAGCCGGCTGCGCCAGTCTTGGCTGCCGGTGCCATTGCCGAGCACAACCTGGTCAAGCCCCACTTGCTGCCAGCTTTTGAGCAGGGCGAGGCAGGCTTGCGGGGGCAGGATGGCAGCCTGCCGGATCTGGCCAACGGCAGGATCAGCCAGCACTAGACCGCATTTGCTGCGCCCGGGATCTAGGCCTGCCACCAGGCCCGCCGCAGTGCGCGTCACGGGCGGCGAGGGCCCGGCCCCGATTGGGCGGGAGATGGGGCCGCCACCCAGCGCAATTCCACCGCAATTGGGTCGGCGGTGCTGGCGCTGTTGATGGCAAGGGCTTCTAGTTGGGCAACCTGGCCCGGCTGGCGCTCGCTCAGCTCCCGGGCCAGCTGTTTGAAGCTGGCCGCATCAAACTGCAGCCCTTCCACCAACGTGCCCTGGCGCTGGGCTCGGGCATAGGCAGCGGCTAGCAGCAGGTTGAGTCGCCGCGAAACCGGCTCCAGGGCTGTGAGGTCGCCCTCGATCGTGGTGCTGGCCAGCACTTCACCTGCTTTAACTACTGGGCGGTTGGGGCGTAGGTCTGGGAAGGCAAGCACCTGGCGCTCGCCCCTCAGCACGTTGGCGGCCGAGAGAATGCTCACCACCCAGCTGCCGGGCTTGGCGAGCAGGCCTTCCAGCTTGCTGATGTCATTTTGGGGAACCAGCAGGATCTGGCGATCGGGGGGCTGGCCGGGCAGCACCCGCCTGAAGGCGTTGAGATTGGCCTGCTGCAGCAAGGCGGTGATCACCTCCTTGGCCTGCTCGGGGCGCTCAAGGGTCACCTTGGCGCTGGCCAGGGTCTGACCGCTGCTGAGCACTACGTCGCCGCGGCGCAGGGCAATCAGGTTGCTCTCCAGCTCTTTAAGTTCTTGGGCTCCGGCGCTAATCCGGCGGCGCACCTGGGCTAATTCCGCTTCGGTGCGGCGGATTTCCGCATCCCGCCCCTTCACCTCCTGGCTGAGACGGCTGCGCTCCAGCTCCAACCGGTTGCGCTGGGTTAGAAGTGGCGCCAGCTCTTGGCGCAATTTGCTGGCGCGGGCTTGGGCCTGCTCAAAGCGCGTCTGAGCCTCGCGTTTGCCCTGTTCGGCCCGCGCCACCTGCAGGCGGCTGCTGGCTAGTTGGCTGTTGCTGCGGCTCAGTTCGCTGCGGCTGGTTTGCAGCCGTTGCTCCAGTCGATCGAGTTCAAACAGGCCCGTGCGCAGCCGCTCGCTTACCAGCAGCATCAGGCCGAGGGAGATGGCACTGATCAGGCTGCCAGTGAGCACTGTGATCAACACGGCGGTGCGGCGGGGCCGCATCCCCAACAGGCTCAAGCGCGCCTTGCCCACCAGGCTGCCAAGTCGGTCGCCCAGGGTGGAGAGCACTCCCCCCAGGGCGAGCAGAGCGAGGATCAGCAGCCAGCCCGTCACATACGTCCCCGGAGGGCCCCAGTATCCCTGGCGTTCAGCTGAAGCGCTTGGCTAGGGCGATTGGATCAAACACAGTGATCTTTTTGCGGTCGATCTGAACGAGCCCGTCGTTGCGCAGGTCGCCCAGCAGGCGAGTGATTGTGACGCGGGTGGAGCCAATCGCTTCGGCAATCGCCTGGTGGGAGAGGCGCAGATCAATCGTGATACCTTCCGAGCTGGGAACGCCGAAATCTCGGCACAGCACCAGCAGGAAGCTCACCAGCCGCGAGCTCATGTCGCGGTGGGTGAGGGTTTCGATCATCGTTTCGGTCTGCAGTATTCGCGAAGACAGGCCCTGCAGCAGCAGCAAGCCCACGCTGGCGTCCTGCTCGATCGCCCGGCGTACGGAGGTGGCTGGTGCGGTCACCATCTCGACCCTGGTGAAGGCCACAGCGTGATAGAAGCGATCGGAGCGCTGGCCTGTAAGCAGCGAGAGCACACCAAACAGGCTGTTCTCGCGCAACAGGGCCACGGTGATCTCCTCGCCGGATTCATATACCCGCGACAGCCGGACCGCTCCGCGCCGCAGCAGATAGACCCGCTCGGCTGGATCGCCGGGAAAAAAAATCGTCTTGCCCCGTTCGATCGTCTCGACACTGCTGCCGGCCAGGCCCCGGATCACTTCCAACAGGGTGGGGTTGCCCTGGCCGGCGCTTCCCATGCCTGCCACCACGCCAGGGGCACCCGTCGATGGGGTGTTGGCGGTACGGCTAAATCCGTGGGTAGCGCCAACCATCAAGGTCTTGGCAAGTGCCGGGACCCTAAGGATCACCCGGGGGGCGGCTTGTAGCAATACACACGGTTTGAGACGACACCGCCGGCGCCCCTGCGCGCCAGTACGTATGTTTCCGCTAGGGATGGTGTCGTTTGCTTGTGGAGCGGCCCGATCCCGCTACATTCAGCTCCGCGAGGCCATGGGCTGCTCGCGGCGCCCCAGGTCTGTTTTTCGATTTTCAAGGTTCTTATTCAGGTTGTTCATGACCGCGAGCTTGCCCGTCTCAGGCCTCACCTCCTCCTCTGGAGCTGGTTTTCCGGCGGTCCAGCACCAACCTCAGCGCTCTGGCCATCGCCCTTTGGCTGTGGCGGCTGCCGCGTCCGCCCCCTCTGCTGCGCCGGCATTGCGGCTGGTGGCCCAGTCGGAGGGCTTACTGCAAATCCATACGGCGCCTTTCCGCGGCAGTTACGGTGCCGTGCTCAGCCAGGCCCTACGTAGTGCCGGCTTGGGCAGCCGGGTGCTAGTTACTCAGTTCCTTAAGGGCGGCGTAGATCAGGGCCTCGGCAGCAGCGTCTGGCTCTGTGGGCGACTGCAATGGCTGCGGCCCGGTGTGCCCGGCTGTCTTTCAGAGCCAGCTGTCCACCAGGGGCTCGAGCTGTTGGAGGCGGTGCGCCAGGTGTGGGCCTTCAGCCGCGAGCAGCTGCTCAGTGGTGCGGTGGATCTGATGGTGCTCGATGAGCTGGGCTTGGCTGTGGAGCTGGGCTACATCGAGCAGGCTGAAGTGCTGGCAACCTTGGAGCGCCGACCAGCCCATCTAGATGTCATTTTGACAGGGCCAGCCATGACTCCTGAGTTGATGGCCATGGCTGATCAGGTCACCCAGTTGCGCCGAGGCCTCTGATGCTGAAGAACGATCGCTGGATCAACGAGCAAGCTGCCGTAGGAATGTTGCAGCCGTTTCAGTCGAGCCTGGTGCGCCACCTCGATCCCGCTACGGCGGGCTCCCCGGTGCTCAGCTATGGCTGTTCTTCCTATGGCTACGACTTGCGGTTGTCGGCCAAGGAATTTTTGATCTTTCGGCATGTGCCTGGCACCGTGATGAACCCCAAGCGGTTCAACCCGGCGAACCTGGAGCCCGCTCCCCTGCGCCATGACGAGGACGGATCTTATTTTATCTTGCCAGCCCATTCCTATGGCTTGGGAGTGGCACTGGAGAAGATGAAGGTGCCATCAAATATCACGGTGATCTGCCTGGGTAAGAGCACATACGCCCGGCTAGGCATCATTGTTAATACGACGCCAGCGGAAGCCGGCTGGGAGGGTCACCTCACCCTGGAGTTCAGTAATTCTTCGGGTGCTGACTGCCGCATTTATGCAAATGAGGGAATCTGTCAGCTGCTCTTTTTTGAGGGCGATCCCTGCGAGACAACCTATCAAGATCGGGCTGGTAAGTACCAGCATCAGCCCGAACGGGTTACCTTGGCGCGTATCTAGTTCCCAGCAAAATGCCCTATGGGGCGAGCCTGGCTTTATGTAAGCGGCTCTTTTCATACCAGTCAGCAAATTGGGGTGTCCAAGCCTGCAGATGGGGCCACATCAGATCACACAGCTCACGGATCTCCTGCTGGGCATCGAGCTTCGCCCGCAGGTCAAGGAAGTGCAGAAACGCCCGCAAGGTGAAGCTCACCACGAAGTGCTGGCGGTAGTCGAAGGGCAGGATGCCGCGGGCGTGCTCCTCGGCGAAGCCAGCCGCCAAAAGGTCGCGGTAGCGAGCTGCCGCAGCCCTGCAGAGCTCTAGATCTATGTAGCGATGCTCTTCGGTGTAGGCGTATTTTTTGCCTTGCCGGTCGCTATAGCTACCTATGGGCCGTAGATAGAACACCTCCTCCAGTTCCAGTTCACCATTGGCGGCCTTGCAGATGCGATCGCCGGTGTAGCGCATTGATTGCACGTCAAAGCTCACCCCCACTCGGTGGGTCCGCGCCTGCTGCATCACCGAGTGGGGAAACCAGCCCACGTTCAGCACGATCTGGGCGTGCTCCAGGGGGCCGTAGTGACCGCGCTCGCCGGCCAGCAGCCGCTTGATGCAAATTTCTCCCGCCTTGTTTTCGTCCGGCCAGTTGGCGGAGTCTGCTGCCACAAAGCCCTCGCTGTAGTCCTGATGCATTCCCGCATAAACGCACTGCTGGGGGTTAGGCGTGGCGGCGATCAGGTCAACGCGGAAACGGGAATCCATGGCGGGCGTCAACCGTGGCTGCGGGGTCCGGCCATCGTGGCAGTAGCTGGCTCCGCTGCCGCAACTTCGCCAGCGGGTTGGCTCAGGTTGCTGACGGCACCCACTCCGGCGAGGGCCGGCAGGGGTTCGCCGGCGATCAGGGCGCTGCTGAGAGCGCGCAATTCGTTGAGGCTGCGGGCGCCAATCGAGCGGCCCACCGCTTCACCGGCAGCATTGAACAGCTCTAGTTGGGGAATGCCGTTGACGTCGTAGCGCTCCAGCTCCGGCTGCCAGCGCGGATTGTCAACGTTGAGCAGCACCACATCGAGCTGGCCGCGGTGTTGGGCGTCGATCGTTTCCATTGCCGGAGCCATGGTGCGGCAGGCGTCGCACCAGTCGGCGTAGAACTCCACCAGCGTTGGCTTGCCATTGCGCAAGGCCACGGGTAGATCCAGGGATTGGCGCGCCAAGCGCTCCAGGGGAGCCTCCGGATTCAGTCCGCCCCGGAACCACAGCAGGCCCGCTGCCAGTAGGGCCGCCAGCACGACTAGCAGCAGCCGTTCGCTTGGCCCCAGGCCGGAATTCGGGGTGGAGTTGGTCATGACTGCACTTTGCCAGTGCTTGCTAGCGTTTTGCGGAGGTAAGCGTGCTGTTCCCGCGAACCGGATCCTCGTGAAACGGCGCCTAACCCTGCACTTTCCCCGCGAAGCGGTGCATCAGCCGATCACCTATCGGCTGGCGGTGGATTTCGATATCGCCGCCAAGATCCTGCGCGCCCAGATTTCCCCCAACCAGAGCGGCACCATGGTGGTGGAGCTCTCCGGCGATATCGACGAACTGACGGCGGCGGAGGCCTGGCTAGAAAGTCAGGGACTCGGCCTGAACCGGGCGCCTGGTCAGATAGCCGTAGATCGCAGTCTCTGTATCGACTGCGGCCTCTGCTCGAGCGTTTGCCCCAGCGGTGCCCTCAGCTTGACCCAGCCGGCTTGGCAGCTGCAATTCGATGCGCAACGCTGCTTGGTGTGCGAACAGTGCATTCCGAGTTGCCCTCTGGATGCCATTTCCCTGGTGCTGGCTCCCCCGTGATGGCGATGTTGCGTCTGCTATTGCTGCCCTTGCGGGCGCCGATGCTGCTGGTGCTGGTGGTGATATCGGTTTACGAGGGGTTGCAGTGGAGCCAGCCGCTTGAGGGTGCGGCAGCGTCGGGGATGGGGCAGTTATCCAGCTTGTTCTGGTCGCTTGACTGTCTCCACGCCTTGCTGGTGGTGGTGGTGTGCACCATGCCCGACCTGCTGCTGCAGCGGATTTCCAATTTGATGGCCGCCAGTCGGGTGATGAGCCTGGTGATCAGCCTGTTGATCGTCACGGTGGGTGGCCTCTATCTGCTCCACCTCAAAGTGCTCACCAATGTGCTGATCCTTGGCACCACTGTGTTGTTGGCACGCCTCGATCTAGCCCGGATTCGGGTGGCACCCCCGCCGGTGCTGCTGGCAGGGGTGCTGGGGGTGCTCGTGTTGTCAGGGGCATGGGTGGGCCGCTGGCTGGCAAGCGGTGGCTAGCAGCTAGCCAGCGGCCTCTCTTGAAAGTTCCAAAAGTTGCCGAGCACTTTTTTGACGTACAGCCGGGTTTCCGGGTAGGGGATGGCCTCTATCCATAGCTCCGGTTCTTGTTGCAGTTGGGGTGTCACCCAGCCAGCGGTGGCACCGGGGCCGGCGTTGTAGCTGGCAGCCATCAGCACGGGGTTGCCCTGCCACTGGCCCAGCAGTTGCTTTAGGTAGAGCGCGCCTAACTGGGCATTGCGGGCTGGGTCGGTGAGGTCATCGGCTGCCACGGGCGTGCCGGCTAGTTCGGCGGCGGTGGCCGGCATCAGTTGGAGTAAGCCGACGGCACCGGCGCCGGAGCTCACCCCCGGGCTGAAGCGCGATTCCTGTTTGGCTACGGCTGCCAGCAGGGTTGCCGGTACCCCGGCGGTTGAGCCAGCCTCCTCGAGCTCCGCCACGAAGCTGGCGGTTTGCAGGTCGCGCTCAAGCTGTTGGGTCAGGGAGCAGTTTGCATTCGCCGGCAGGCGCAGGTTGGCTTGCTCGAGTTGGCCGAGTCCCATCCAGTGGTCTCCCACGCCCCGGCGTAGGCGGCCTTCCGTAATCAGCTCCTGGGGACTAGAGGGTGGGGAACTCCGCCCCGTGCGCCAGTGCTCCCAGGCTTCCAGGGGTTGGCCCAGGCGCCAGAGCCGGTCGATCTGCCAGTCGCCGCTGCCCAGGGGGTGCCATTGGGGTTGCACAAGGGCCGGGCTGCTGCGGGGATCGAGGTTGAGATCGCCGCGGCCTAGTCGCACCGCCGCCCGCCAGCCGTAGTAGCCGCCGGGATGCTGTTTGATCAGATCACTCCAGGTGCGTTGTGCTTTGGCGGTGGCGGCTTGCTGCTTCTGGCTGAAACCCAGCCAGAAGCGCTGGCGTCCCACCAGCCCCACCGGCAATTTGCTACCGATCGGCGCACTCAGCAGCGTTGTGGCCGTTGCCCATTGGCGCTTGAGCAGGGCCTGACGGGCTTGCTGCCACTGCAGTTCCCAGCTGGCTGGATCGTTGGGCCAGCGCTGCAGCACCGCCAGCGTCGCGCCGATGTCGCCACTCTCCATTGCCAGCCGCGCCTGCACCGGGGCTGTGTCTTGCAGGGCAGAGGGCAGCCCCTTCAAGGCCTGGAGAGCCCTGGGCCCGGGCTGTTCGCTCAGCAGGGCTGCGGCCTCGCTGGCCTGGCTGGAGCGCGGCGCGGATTTGGCCAGTTGCAGCAGCAGACTTTCGGCCTGGACCTGCTGCTCGCTGCCGCCAGCGAGCAGGGCCCGGCTGAGGGCTAGCTGGGTTGCTGGGCTCGGCGGACTGCCCTTGAGGCAGCTCAGGGCGGCGGCCGAGTCGCTTAGCTGGGCCAGGCCCCTTGCCAATTGGTCCCGCTGGTTAGGGGTAGCTGCGGCGGCCGTGCTCTGGCAGGCCTGGCGCAAGCGTGGCCCCGCACCGGGCCAACGCACACCGTGCCGGGCCAGATGCAGGGCTGCCTGGAGGCGATCTGCGCCGCTCGGACCCGCCTCCACGGCGGCCGCTAGGGCCGCGGGATGGGCGGCGAAGCGGCTGCGTAGTTTCTGCCGCAGCTGGGGCTGCTGCCGGCCCAGGGCATAAAGCC
This sequence comes from Cyanobium sp. A1C-AMD, assembly GCF_024346495.1. NCBI lineage: Bacteria > Bacillati > Cyanobacteriota > Cyanophyceae > Synechococcales > Prochlorococcaceae > Cyanobium > Cyanobium sp. A1C-AMD. The sequence continues at coordinate 14,625 of NZ_JAGQDB010000017.1, forward strand.
CATCGGCTGCGGCGGGCGTGTCGGGGAAGCGCTGCACAAGCTGCTGCCAGCGTTGCTGGGCGGCTGCCTGATCACCCAGGGCTTCGGCGGCTAGGGCATCGCGTTTGAGCACCAGGGCTGCTAGCTCATCGCCACCCCAGCCCTGGCCGCGCAGCAACCGGCGCTCGCCGGCTAGGTCGCCTTTTGCCTGGCGCGGCAGCAGCAGCAAGCTGGCCTCCCGCCGCCGCTCCGGATCGGGCGAGAACCGCCGCAGGCGCTCCAGGGTTGGGGTGGGTGTGCTGGGGTCTGGCGCGGGAATCAGGGTCAGCAGTGCCCTGCCGCCCAGCAAGGCGGCGCCGCTGCCCAAGCAGGTGAGGGCCAGCAGCAGGGGGAGGCGAGCCAAGGGCAATAGCGGCGCAGCTTCGGCATTCTGGGGAGGTGTGAATCCCTCTTAGCTGGTGCGCCTGCCCTCCCTACCCCCCTATCTCTCCACCTTGCCTGGGGCTGAGCAGCGGTTGCGGGCTCTGCGGGTGCTGGCGGTATCGGGCCTGGTGCTGCTGCTGCGCCCCTTTTGGCCATTGAGCTGGCTGCCGGGCTGGGTGGTTGGTGCGCTGCTGCTCTGGACGATTGGCGAACTGGTGCTCTGGATCTGGTGGCCCCGCCGCTGGCGCTGAAAGGGCTCAGGCCCCTACCTGGCCCAGGCCAGCCATGGTGAGCGCTTTGCAGCAGCCCACGTAACCTGGACATCACTGAGGCATCTGCTGCTGCCCATGGCCGACCTGGCTCCCCATCCCGTTGGCCTGCCCCTGCGGGGTGGTGTGGCCGGTTTCGGGACCGATGGCATCCGTGGCCGGGTGGGAACCCAGGTGAGCCCGGCTTTGGCTTTGCAGGTTGGCTTCTGGTGCGGCCAGGTGTTGCCCCAAGGGGCGCCGGTGCTCATCGGCATGGACTCCCGTAGCAGTGGCCCGATGCTGGTGGCGGCGCTCACCGCCGGACTCACGGCTGCAGGTAGGGAGGTATGGACCCTGGGGCTATGCCCTACGCCAGCGATTCCTGGCGCCATTCGCCGTCTTGGCGCGGCTGGAGGTCTGATGGTGTCCGCCAGCCACAACCCCCCTGAAGACAACGGCATCAAGGTGTTTGGGGCCTCCGGCGCCAAGCTGAGCCGCGGCCAGCAGCAGGCGATCGAGGCTGGGCTGCAGGGGGTGGGGGCTGGACCGGCAATAGGTGCTTCCGGCGGCTTCTTGGGCACAGGAGTTGTGCACGACCGCCCCGATTTACTGGCCGACTACCAGCGGTCCTTGGTGGCGAGCGTGATGGGTCGGCGCTTAGAAGGTTGCAAGATTGTGCTGGACCTCTGTTGGGGCTCGGCTTCTGCCTGTGGAGAGGCGGTGTTTCGGGCCTTAGGCGCGGAACTCACCGTGTTGCACGGCAAGCCGGATGGGGCGCGCATCAACGTGGACTGCGGCAGCACCCACCTTGAGCCGCTCAGGCGCGCGGTGCTGGAGAGCGGAGCCAGCATGGGTTTTGGCTTCGATGGCGATGCAGATCGGATGCTGGCGGTGGATGGCCGGGGCCGGGTGGTGGATGGAGACCAGATCCTTTATCTCTGGGGATCGTCCCTGCTTGATGCGGGCCAGTTGCCGGCCAATCGCATCGTTGCCACGGTGATGTCAAACCTCGGCTTTGAGCGTGCCTGGCAGGCCAAGGGAGGGGTGCTCGAGCGCACCGCCGTAGGTGATCAATACGTCCACCAGGCGATGGAGCAGATGGGCGCTGGCCTCGGTGGCGAGCAGTCGGGCCATATTTTGTCGGCCCGCCATGGCATGAGTGGCGATGGGCTGCTCACCGCTTTGCAAGTGGCCACGTTGTTGCATCGCAGTGGCCAATCACTGGCCGACTGGATGGATAGCAGTTTCAAGCCCTACCCCCAGGCCCTGGTGAATGTGACGGTGCCAGACCGGCAACGGCGCCAGCAGTGGCAAGCCTGCGAGCCGCTGCGGCTCGCCGTGGAGCAGGCGGAGATTGCGATGGAGGGTCGTGGCCGGGTGCTGGTGCGCGCCAGTGGCACCGAACCACTGCTGCGGGTGATGGTGGAGGCCGCCGATCAGCAGCTGGTGGACCACTGGTCAAGCCAGCTGGCTGCTGCAGCGGAGCAGCACCTCAACGCGGCCTAGCTTCCAGGCATTCCCGAGCCAGGCTCAGGGCTCCGCTGCAGGCATCTGCGGCGGGGACCTGCAGTTGAGCGCCTGGGCAGCACTCCCCAAGGCAGGCCTCCAGCCGGCAGCGCAGCAAGGCAAGGTGCTCCAACGCCCCGCCCATGGGCCACACTCGCGGGGCGTTTAGCTGCAGCCTTGTGCAGATGGTGGCTGCCATTAATGCCAGGGCCTGGGCGGAGCGCTCCACAACGGCGGCGGCCCCAGCATCACCCTCGCTAGCGGCGACTGCCACCAGCGGTGCCAGGCGGGCAAAGCCCGCGGCCCCGAAGCCAGGCTCCACAACCAAAGCTTTGATGGCTTGAGCGGCCTGGGGGTCGCCTGTGCTCACATTCAGTCCTGCCCAGATCCGTGCTCGCAGGGGCGAATCGGGCTGGCGTCCATCCGCCATCGCCAAGCTGAGGGCTAGGCCATCGCGGCCGATGTCCGTGGCCGAGCCAGCCCCATCTAGCAGCCAGCCCCAGCCGGAGCAGCGGTGTTCCTGGCCTGCCGGATTGCGCCCAACGGCGATGGTGCCAGTGCCGCTGATCACAACGATGCCGCCCTGGTGGTAGTTGCCCATGGCTCCGCGCAGGGCAGTGCGCTCATCTCCCGTGACTACTACGCGCTCCAGGGGTAGTTGCAGGGCCTCGGCCGCCAGCTGCCGGCCCAGCTCCTGGACGGAGCTGCCCACTTCGATGCCGCTGGCGCCAATGCCGGCGGCTAGCAGGGGCGTGCCGGTGTGCGGCAGGTGCAGGCGCGCCTGCGCCAGGCTGACTTGAAGGGCCTGGCGGAAGCGGGCGGGGCCGTCGGCTGCGGCCAGATGGCACACCCCAGGCCCCTGGCCTTCACCCAGCATTTCGCCACTGCAGGCATCGCTTAGGCGACAGCTGGTGTGGGTTTGGCCGGCGTCGAAGCCGGCAATCAGGCTTGGCTCAGCCACGACCTTCGGCGCGGCTAGCTCCGGCCGCCAGGGTGGCGATGCAAAACCAGCCGCTCAGTTGCACCTCCGGCCGGAAAAAGATCGTGTCGGTTAGTCCCTGCACCGTCAGCCCAGCAATTACGGCGATCGCCGCCAGGGCCGGCAGGCTGAAGCAGCTATCACTGCGCCAGAGGCTGGTGGCGCTGCGCAGGCTGGCCAGCAGCAGGCCGATCCCGGCCAGCAGGCCAGGAATGCCGGCTTCTACTGCCAGCTCCAGGGGGATGGAGTAAGCGCTGAGCGCGTTGAACTTGGGTTGCTGAAACAGTGGATAGATCTGGTTAAAAGCGTCGTTGCCGGGGCCGATGCCAAGCCACGGGCGGGCCTGGACCATATCCAGCGCTGCAAGCCAGACGTTAATGCGGAAGTTGTTGGAGCTGTCTTGCCGGCCGGCCACCAAGCTCATCACCCGCACCCGCAGCGGCTCCACCTGGGTAACCAGCACCACGAGCAGGGCGGCGCCGCCTAGCAGCAGCAGCAGGGGAAACAGGCGCCGCCAGAGCAAGGGCCAGGCCCGGGTGGCGCGCACGGCCAGCAGCAGCAAGATCACGGCCGCCTCGGCCACCAAACCCATCCAGGCGCCGCGGCTGAAGGTGAGCACTAGGGCGGCGACGCCCAGCACCAGGGCAGTGAGGGCAAAGAGCTTGCGGGCTCGCCCCGGCCAGCGCAGCAGGGCCACGAGGGCGAGGGGCAGCACCGGCAGCAGGTACCCCGCCAGCAGGTTGGGGTTTTCGAGGGTGCTGTAGATGCGCACCGTGCCATCGGCCACGGAGTTGGGGTCAGCCCAGCGGGCTAGTTCGCCGCTATCGCCGTAGAGCTGGCGGATGCCGATCACGCAGGTGACCAGGTTTCCAGCCAGCAGCGCAGCCACGATCCGGTCCCACCAGACCGGAGCCAGGGTCAGCAGTTGGCGCATCAGGGCGTAGACGCCCAGATAGCTCACAAGTTTGACCAGCCCCTTGGCGGCGGCCAGGGGCACCGGTGAGAAACCTGTGGCCAGCAGGGCGATGGCCAGGATCCCCAGAATCCAGCGGTCGATCTCCACCAGCGGTCCAGGGGTAGTGGTCAGGGCCAGCAGCAGCCATAGGAGGCCACTGGCCAGCACCAGCAGGCTGAGGCCGCTGCGGGTTACCAGGGGCAGGCCAACCATCAGGGCGCAGAGCACCAGGCCGGCTATCAGGGTTAGCTGCCGCCCCAGGGGACCACTGTCAGCGCGCTGCAGGCAGCCCTGCCAGCGCAACAAAATTGGCATTGGGGGGGCGCTCAAGGGGTGCAGCCTGGCTTCAGGCCCGATTATCAACCGCTTCAAGCTGATCTTCCAGGTTGGTCAGGCCTTCCAGGTTGCGGTCGTTGCGTTGGTAGAGCACCCGGTAGACCGGCAACCCCTGGCTCAGCACGTAGGTTTCGCGCTCGGTTGGAACCGCCAGGGGGTTGCCGGCACGCCAGGGGCGCCCATCAGCGGCCGGGCGATCGAAGCCGCCGCTGGCCTCGATCAGCTGCACCATCGGTGTGATCACCGCCAGCACATCGCTCTGAATAAACAGCTCACGGCCCGGCCCCAGCGCCTCGGCCAGGGCCAGCAGCAGGGCGGGCTGCAGCACCCGCCGCTTTTGATGCTTTTGCTTAAACCAGGGATCTGGAAACTGGATGGTCACCCGCTGCAGCAGCCCGGCTGGCAGGGCCGCTAGCCAGTCCTGCAGGCTGATGTTGGCGTTGCAGAACAGGTAGTGGAGGTTGCCAAGCCCCAGGGCCTGGCGGTCGGCTTCGGCGGCATCCACCAATGGCCGGCGGATTTCAACACCTAGATGGTTGCAGTTGGGCTGGTGCTGGGCCAGGGCCAGTAGGAAGCGGCCTCGGGCGCAGCCAATGTCCAGATGCAGGGGGAGATCCGGCTGACTGAAAAGCTCAGCTGGCGGCGGCAGGGGCCGGGGTAGTTGGAAAAAGCGGCTGAGTGGATTGACGTGCTGGCGCACCATCAGCCCTCTCCGCGCGGCACCAGGAAGGCCAGGCTGGCGGTGTAGCCGTGCAGATGGGTGCTACCGGCGACCGGGCCGATTTCGCCGTTGCAGAACGATCCGGCGATGGGCACCTGATCAAACACTTCCCGGCACAGTTCCACGTCGCCATCGGCGCTGCCGTAGAGCCCAACGCCACGGCCTAGGCAGGCAAACAGCAGGGCGGCTAGGGGCTCCGGGTTGCGACCCCGCTGTCTGGTCAGCAGCTGGCGCAGTTCCAGTCTGGAGGCGCTGGCATCGCGCAGTTGGAACTGCACCTGTTGTCCCACCCGCATCCGTTCAGCCACGGCTACGGCTCCGTTGCGGGGGTCGACACCAAGCAGGTTGCGCACCAGAAAAGCGGTGGGACCATCTGGATCTGCGGCGCTGAGGCTGAAGTTGCTACGGCCCACGCCTAGAAACAGCGAGTGCTTCACCAGCTCCCGCTCCTCGGGATTCAGATCCGTGAGGATCGACTGAAGCGCTGCTACAGGGCTGCGGCGGGACTGGCCCTGACTCACCTCCAGCACCACGTTGCGCTGAACTTGCTCCACATCAAAAACCGGCCCGATCGGCCGGCAGCCCTGGGCCACCACCGGATCGAGTTGCCAGGCTCCACCAATGAGGCAGCCGACGGCACCGCGAACCACCTGATCTCCAAACAGCAGGGAGCCATGGCCGGCACTGTGGGGGCCAGCGACGCCGCCAATTTTCGCCGCCCCTGGACAGGCGTAATCCAGGCCACTGATCAGATCGTTGATCCGGGAGCAGCTGGGATCCACCAGCAGCAGCATCGAGGGGCTGGGAGCTGCTGGCGCATCGAGCAGGTCGCGCCAGGGATCAGCCGGGCCGTCGAGGTCGGGAAGGGAGTCGGTATCAATCGCAAAAGGGTGGAGCTCGGCGCCAGGTAGGCGCAGCAGGGTGACACTCAGGGCTGGTTTGTTCTCCAGCTCATGGGGTGTGCCGCCAGCATCGGTGCCCACCACCCCACCGCCCAGGCAGCCAAGCCAATGGCTGGCTGGGAGTTTCTCCTGAAGTAGGGGCAGCAGCCGGGGCAGGTCGCTGGCGTAGCTGGCTGCGACGAAGACCAAGGCCAGATCTGCTGGACCGGCCCCCCGCAGCTGGCTGGCGATCTCTTCAACCGACGCCTGCAGCGAGGTTTCGCTGGCCAGGGCGGTGCGGCACCAGGCCTGGGCTGGACGGGCTCCGAAGGTGCGGGAGAGCCAGCTGGGCAGGGAGAAGGCGGCCATGACTTGGACCCTATCGCTTGCCGGGGACGCGGATAATGGCGCCTTACCGAACCACACGCGTGCTCGCCGCCCTACCAGAACCTCTGTACCGCTCCTTGGTGTGGCTCGATGTCCGCCTGGCGATGCTGTTCAGCGTCGGCTTGCCCCTAGTGCTCCTGATCTGGGCGTCGGTACGCAAGGAGGGATCCTTGGTGCGCCTGCTGGGGATTTATTGGAAGGTGGCCAGCCTGTTGCTGCTTGCAACCCTGCTGCTCACCGACCGGAGGCCCCTCGGCTTTGTGGTTTTGCTGCTGGCCCAGCTACTGGTGGTGCTGAGCGTCTGGTTCTGGGTGGATCTCAACGAGGAGCTGGCCGACCTGCCGCCCTGGCGTCCCTTGCCCCTGACCCTGCGCATCTGGCGCTGGAGTCTCACGGTGTGGGCCGTGCTTGGCGCCCTGCTTACTGCCACGGCCCTGGGCTGTTTGGCCCCCGGAGGCTTGGCCCAGTCCCGTTGCGCCGCTTGGATTCAGCCGCCCCTCGGCCTGCACCGGCATGTTGAGGGGCTGTTTGCCTTCATCTTCGGCGGCGAATGGACCCCTGCCGTGGCCGCCTTCATCGGTTACGTGGGTTTGGTTGCCTATGTGGTGGGACTGTTGCAATGGCTGCTGGTGCGCTTGCCCAAGCAGGGGCGAATCGCTGGCGATTTTTGAGGATCAGCCCTATTGCTTCCCCTGCCGCCCCGCCTTCTCTCTGGCCATGACCCTCTCCGCTGCATCCGCGATGGCCCTGCTCGCCAGGCTGGAAGAATTGAGCCGGGAGCGGCCCGATCGGGTGCTGCGGCTCAGGGGCCAGCTTCAGTTGGCGGCAGGCCCGCTTGAGCCCTACGAGCTGCTGATTTTTCGCGGTTTTTCGAGCAGCACCACCCACCCCACCGATTTCGATCCTGACAAGCCACTGCTGCCCAAGGGGGCGGTGATCGAAACAGCTGAATTACTGCAGGCCCCCCTGAATCCGGCCTCGGAACAGCTGTTGGCTGGGCCCGTTTCCCCTGAGGTTTTCCTTGAATCCGGCGGTTGGGATTGAGCCCCCAGATCAGCCCATCCCAACCAGGCGGCGCCAATCACTGCAGCAGGATTCCAGCTGGGCGGCGTGGCACTGCAGCTGGGTCTGGCTGGCTAGTTCGAAATCGACGAAATCAAAGCCTGGGGCCACTGTGCAGCCCACCAGGCTCCATGTGGTGTTTCCAGTTACGGGTTCAGCTGCGAACCAGCTGCCAGCAGGCACTACAACCTGGGGCCGTTCTCCGGCGCTTAGATCAAGCCCAAGCCTGCTGACGCAAGCCTGGCCATCCGGGTGGAGTTGATAGATCAGGAGCCCGTCGCCGCCATGGTGGTGCCAGGCCTCATCGGAGCAGATCCGATGCCATCTGGACCACTCGCCTGCGGCCAGTAAGTACAAGATCGCCGTGCTGGCGGCCCTGGGTCCCCGCGGCGTTTCCACCACCTCACTTGACCGGTAGGTCTCGCGGTAGTGGCCACCCTCCGGATGGGGCTGGAGTTCCAGCCGCTCAATCACTGCCTTGGCGTTCAGGACAGCACCGCCACGCAGCGACCGCAGAGGCTGGGATGGGCGCTGTGCTGGCCGATGTCGCTTTCGTAATGCCAGCAGCGCTCGCATTTTTGGCCTTCGGCCTTGGCAATGCGCACTGTGATGCCGTTTTCGCTGGCTTCGGCCAGCAGCTCGGCAGGCGCTACGCCGCCTTCCTTGAGGCCCGACACCAGCAGCCAGTCGGCCAGGTTGTCGACGCTGGGGTGGCTTGAGCTGGCCAGCCAGCGCAGGGCCTCCGCCGTGTTGGTGCTGCCTGCTTCCAGCTCCAGCTGCACCTGGGCCTCCAGCGAAGCACCGAGCTGGCCGCTGGAGCGGCAGCTCTCCAGTTGGCGATTCACCAAAGATCGCAACTCCAGGATTCGCTCCATCGGCGCCTCCAGTTGCGCTTGGCGCCAGCCATCGGGGGCCGTGGGCCAGCCCCGTTCGAACACCGAGGTTTCGGCTACCGGGTAGGGCAGGTTTTGCCAGATGTCCTCGGCCATGTGGCAGAGCACCGGTGCGATCAGCCCAGCGAGACGCTCCAGCACCAGGCTCAGCACCGTTTGGCAGCTGCGGCGGCGGAACTCATCGGCTCCGCTCACATAGAGGCGGTCCTTGGCGATGTCGAGGTAGACGTTGGAGAGGTCCACCACGCAGAAGTTCTGCAGGGCCTGGAAGAAGCGGTAAAACTCATAGCGCTCGAAGTCTCCCGTCACGCTGTCGATCAGGGCGGCGGTGCGCTGCAGCATCCACTGATCCAGCAGGGGCAGCTGGTCGTAGGGCACGGCATCGCCGCCTTCAGCCTGGGGGCGCGGATCGAAGTCGTGCAGGTTGCCCAGCAGGTAGCGGGCCGTGTTGCGCACCTTGCGGTACACATCCGCCAGCTGCTTGACGATCCCAGGCCCCAGCGGCACGTCGGCCGAGTAATCCACCGAGCTCACCCAAAGCCGCAGCACATCGGCGCCGTAGGCAGGCTCTTGCTTTTCATTCTTGCCGCCCTCTACCAGCACCGCCGGATCGACGACGTTGCCCAGCGATTTGCTCATCTTGCGGCCCTTCTCATCGAGGGTGAAGCCGTGGGTGAGCACCCGCTTGTAGGGGGCGTGGCCATTCACGGCCACCGAGGTGAGCAAGCTGCTCTGGAACCAGCCGCGGTGCTGATCGCTGCCTTCTAGGTAGAGATCGGCGGGGTAGTGCAGGCCGCGCTCCTGGAGCACGCCAGCCCAGGAGGAGCCTGAGTCAAACCACACGTCCATGGTGTCGCTGCCCTTGCGCCATTGGCTGGCTTCAGCGGCGTAGGCCTCAGGCAGCAGGCCTGCCTCATCGCGCTGCCACCACACATCTGCACCGTGCTCGGCGATCAGGGCCTGGATGTGGCCCAGGGTGGCTTCGTTGAGCAGCACCTCACCCGTTTCGCGGTGATAAAAGACGGGGATCGGCACGCCCCAGGTGCGCTGGCGGCTGATGCACCAGTCGCCCCGATCGCTCACCATCGCTTCAATTCGGTTGCGGCCGCTGGCTGGCAGCCAATCCACCTCGGCGATGGCGCCAAGAGCGGCGGCTCGGAAGCCCTCCACTGAGGCAAACCATTGCTCGGTGGCGCGGAAAATCGTCGGTTTTTTGGTGCGCCAGTCGTAGGGGTAGCGGTGTTCGTAGCGCTCTTGCTTGAGCAGCAGGCCTGTGGCTTCCAGGGCACTGAGGATCGCTGGGTTGGCGTCCTTGAGCACGTTGGTGCCAGCAAAGGGCCCGGCTTCGGCGGTGAGGTTGCCGGCCTCATCCACGGGGCAGAGCACAGGCAGGCCGTATTTCTTGCCGGTGTTGAAGTCGTCTACGCCGTGGCCCGGGGCGGTGTGCACTAGGCCCGTGCCGGCCTCAGTGGTGATGTAGTCGCCGCCGATTACCACCGGGCTGGTGCGCTCCAGCAGCGGATGGCGGTAAGTAATTCCCTCTAGCTCGCTGCCCTTAAGGCTTAAAAGAGGAGTGAGCTCTAGCCCCAGGCTGATTTGCAGGCTCTCAATCAGCTCAGTTGCTAACACCAGGTGGCTGGCGGCTGGGGTGGGGGCGTCGCCCCTGGCCGCCACTGCGCAGATGGCGTAGTCGAGCCGCCCATTCACCGACACCGCCAGGTTGGCCGGCAGTGTCCAGGGGGTGGTGGTCCAGATAGCCACTGCCAGGCCGCCAGCCCCTGTGGCCGCCTTGGCCGTTAGGCCGGCTGTTTCTAATTGGGTGGCCAGGGCCTCGGGTAGCGCCACCACCGGGAAGGCCGCGAAAACACTGGGGGAGGTGTGGCCGTCGGGATATTCGAGTTCGGCTTCGGCCAGGGCGGTGCGGGAGCTGGGGCTCCAGTGCACCGGTTTGAGGCCTCGATAAATGTGGCCAGCTAGCACCATGGCGCCAAAAACGCCGATCTGGGCGGCCTCGTAGTCCTTCTGCAGGGTGAGATAGGGCGTTTCCCAGTCAGCCCAGATGCCCCAGCGGCGGAAGCCGCTCTCCTGGCCCTCCACCTGCTTGAGGGCGTAGGCGTGGGCCTTCTGGCGCAGCGTTACCGGGGTGAGCTCGGCTCGGTCGCTGCTGCTGAGCCCCTGCAGCACCTTGAGTTCGATTGGTAGGCCGTGGCAATCCCAGCCAGGCACAAACCGCGCCCGCTTGCCCTGCAGCAGGGCGGTTTTGTTGATGATGTCCTTAAGGATTTTGTTGAGGGCATGGCCCACGTGCAGGGCCCCATTGGCGTAGGGAGGGCCGTCGTGCAGGGTGAAAACCTCGCCGGGGTTCTGCTGGCTAAGGCGCTCATAGAGCCGCTGCTGGGCCCAGAACGCCTGGATTTCCGGCTCGCGCACCTTGGCATTGGCCCTCATCGCAAAGGGCGTCTGCAGCAGGTTGAGCGTGTCCTTGTAGGAGAGGGGGTAGGAGACGGGCGCAGGGCTGGCGGTCACGTCGCCTGGGGGCAGCAGAGCTGATTATCCCGCCTGGCTGCTGGAGGGCTCGGGCAGCGGTTGCGGTTCCGGGATTTCGGCCGTCACCAGGCTGTCGATCACCAGGCTGTCGACCTCGCTGATGGAGCTCGGCTCTTCCGGGCGCACCCAGCGTTTGCCACTGGCTTTGGGCTGGCGTTGCTGAGTCAGCCATTGGCTCATGCCTGAAGTGGCAGTGGTCAGGAGGGCGAGCAGATGGGCCAGGCTGGCGCCGGCTTGTTGCAGGCTCGTCTGCCAGCGTTCAGTCGACCAAAGCCGCTGCTGCTCCTCAGCGGTGAGCTGCCGCCAGCGGCCCTGGGAAACCTCGCCTGCGAGCCTGCCGATCAGTAGGCCACCGCAAAGCACGCCCAGCATCGGTGCGCCCGTGAGCCGGTCGGCACTGGTTACAAGCACCAGGCCCAGCAGCAGCACTACGGCGCCCCAGGCCGAATCCCGCGGCCGGCTCAGTTCGGTGGCCAGCAGCGGGAGCAGCAGGATGGCGAGTCCCAGCAGCAGCGCCAGGAGTCCGCCCATGGTGGCGAGCATGGCCAGAAGGCGTGGAGTCCCCCATTGTGGGCGACTCCACGCATCTGTCTCTACAGTCACCTTCTGCCCACCTGGCGGAATTGGTAGACGCGCTGGTTTTAGGTACCAGTGGCTTTGGTCGTGGGGGTTCAAGTCCCCCGGTGGGCATCATCACTTTCTTAAGTTGCCTTGATGCAACGTTCTGGGATCTGGTTCGGCTGAGATGACACAGGTTCTGGGCGCCTCTCCAACCGCCGTGCTCTCCGACGGGGCAATGGCATCTCCCTCGCGGCTTGTGCCGCGAGAATTTCTTGACCCGCCTGCTGCCTGGAACCCCACGGTTGGGCTGTTTTTGGCTGGCTACGGCTTAGCTGCCCTCACGATTTGGGGCTGGTTTGTGGCTGGCTGGCCTCTGCCCGTGCTGCTTGCTACAGGATTTCTGGCCCTGCACTTAGAGGGCACGGTGATTCACGACGCCTGCCACAACGCGGCCCATCCGCACCGCTTCTGGAATGCGGTGATGGGCCATGGCGCTGCCCTGCTGCTTGGCTTCAGCTTTCCCGTTTTTACCAGGGTGCACCTACAGCACCATGCCCATGTCAATGATCCCAAGAACGATCCTGATCACATCGTCAGCACTTTTGGACCCCTGTGGTTGATTGCGCCAAGATTTTTCTATCACGAGCTGTTTTTCTTCCGCCGCCGTTTGTGGCGTCGTTATGAACTATTTGAGTGGGGCCTAGCTCGGGTTGTTTTTGTGGCGATAGTTGTGGCCGCTGCAAAATTTGGCTTTCTTGACTTTATTTTTAACTGCTGGTTTGCCCCTGCCCTAATGGTCGGAGTGACCTTGGGCCTGTTCTTTGACTACTTGCCCCACCGCCCCTTCCAGTCGCGCAACCGCTGGCACAACTCCCGCGTTTATCCGGGACGACTGATGAATTGGTTGATCATGGGTCAGAATTATCACCTTATTCATCACCTGTGGCCGTCTATACCCTGGTTTGAATACCGCCCTGCTTATCACGCCACTAAGCCCATCCTTGATGCCAAAGGTTCGCCCCAGCGGCTTGGCTTGTTTGAAACCAAAAATGATGGTCTTAACTTCCTCTACGATATCTTTCTTGGCGTTCGAAGTCATCGCAAAAAGCGCAGCAAGCTTAGGCCTATTGCTGCATTAATGCCCACCCGCCATGCCCGCAGGCGAGTGCTGGAGTTGCTTCATCGCACTGCAATTTCGCCGGTGCGATAATTGGATAGCTGACTTGGCTCAGCTAGCTACGATTTTGGGCACCCGGATGAAGTCTCCCTCCCTTTGGGGAGCTTCATTTAGTAGCTCTTCGCGCACGTCCGTAGGGGTTACCAGATCTTCACGGCAGACGTTTACTACTTCCACCGCTCGAGTGGTGGCTGGCACTCCTTCTGTGTCTACTGTTTCAAGGTGGGCTACGTAGTCGAGGATGCGCTCGAGCTGGCCGGTGTAAGTGGCGATCTTGGCCTCGGGCAGGTCTAGGCGGGCCAGCTTGGCGACCTTGCGCACGTCGTCTGCGGTGATCTTGCTCATCGGGATTTACCAGATATGCCGACGCTAGCGCTCAGGTCAGAAAGGCTTCCAGGTCTGAGGCAAGGGCGGTGGCGGCCAGCTCCAAGAAGCGCTCGCCATGGCTGGCCTGGGCCAGGTAGGGGTTTGAGCCCATGCGGCCATCCGGATGGCGGCGGCGGAAATCTTCGGGGCCGTGGATGGGGCCGGCCGGGGCTGGATCAGGCAGGGGCCTCTGCTTGGTCTGCAGGCTGGGCTCCAGGTGCAATGTGAGGGCTATTTCGCTGGGGGTGGCGTGGTGACCTTCTTCCGCGCCATAAAGGCTGCGCGCCTCCTGCATTACCGGGCCAGCCATGAACCAATTGGCCAGCTTGCAGCGCAGCCGCGGCGCCACCGCCAGGCCCCGATCGGCGGCGCTGGCATAGGCCTGGGCAAAGGCGGCCTTGCTGGTGGCGATGTTGCCGCCATGGCCGTTGATCACGTAGATGCGCTCGAAGCCGTGGCGTGCAAGTGACAGCACCACGTCGTGCAGAACGGCTAGCAGGGTGGATGGTTGCAGGCTCACGGTGCCAGCAAAGCCCAAGTGGTGCTCGGCCATACCGAACGCCTGGGCCGGAGTCACCAGCACGCCGGTGCGGCGGCCCACTTCCAGGGCCACGGCCTCGGCCGTGAGCGCATCGGTGCCGATGGCGCCGGTGGGGCCGTGCTGCTCCGTGGACCCTAGGGGCACGATTACGCCCTTGCAATTTTCCAGATAGGTCTCCACCTCAGGCCAGCTACGCAGTTGCAGGCGAATGGCGTCATTGGAGCTGGCGGATTGGATCATGGTGAACAGCAGGTAGACCCTGGAGACTGGCTAATGTTTGAAGGCCAGCAGTGCCTCGGCCCATGCTGCACCGCAAGCTTTATCAGTTTTGTGCCGAACAGCGCCCGGTGTGGGTGTTTTTGCGTGACCAGCAGCGCTGGATTGAGGAGGCCACGGTGGTGGAGGTCGAAGGGGATCTCGTCACCCTGCGCTACGACGCTGAAGACGACGACGAAACCCACAGCTGGGAGGAGAGCGTGCGGCTCGATTCGATCGGGGCCGTCAGCACCAGGCTGGCCTACGTCTGCCGCAGCGGCAGCCCCGATGACGTGATCACCTCCGAAGACTGCCCTGAGGCCGAGCGGCTGCCTAGTCAGGGTCAGTGAGCCGTGCCGTTGCCGTCGTAGTCGTCGCTGTCGTAGTAGCCGCCTTTGGTGCCAAAAAACAGGGTGGCCAGTACAAAAAGGCCGCTGCCAAAGATCAGCACGGTGGCGAGGGAGAAACCGGTGGTGTGCATGGCGGACCCGGGTTTTGACACTTAAGGACTTCAGTTTGCTGGCGGCTGCTCCCAGTGGCGAGCAACACCTCGAACTTGTGGTGAATCCATTGCCGAAGGCTTTCTTCGCCCGCCCCGCCGAGCAGGTTGCCCCCGAGCTCATCGGCTGCCTGCTGGTGAAACGCCAAGCCTCAGGCGAGCTGCTGTGGGGCGTGATTGTGGAAACGGAGGCGTATTGCCAGAGCGAGCCCGCCTGCCACGGGCATCGCCGCCGCTCCCCCAGCAACGAAACCCTGTTTGGTGAGCCTGGGCGGTTTTATGTGTATGTGAGTTATGGCATTCACCACTGCGTCAAGCGAGCCTTGACTTCAAGGAGCTCAGGCTGGGCTTGATTTTTCATTGCTGCCAACGGGGCTCCCAGCCAACCGCCAAGCCACTCCCCCAAAAACTCCCAGATTTTTCCTCCCAGAGACCCCCAGAGCTAAGAAGGGCTACAAGGTGAGTTGGCTGGCTTGGCTTGGTCAGTGGTGGAGCCTTAGCCCTAGTGCCAGCAGCGACGGCACCCAGTGCAGAAGCCCCCTTCCCTACGCAACAACAACGGCAGCCTCCAGGTCAGGGTGCGGATTGATGGGCGGGATGCCTTCATCAATCGCCTGGGTCGCTGGAGTGACCCTGTGGCAGTGGCAAAAGCCCACGCCATCGCCGCCCAGATATGGAGCGACTACTGCCAGGGCACTTTTGATAGAAGCCTGATGGCATATCAACCCCTCATCAACGGCAAGGAGGTGGGGCTGCTTGAGGCATTGAGGGTGAGGGCAGAGACCAAGCGCCAGGCTGCCGCCATCCACGCCTACAGGCTGCTGCAGCGGTATGGCAAGCCCATTCGCAACCGCAGTGACGCAGAAGGCTTCCTGGGGTGGTTACGGGCAAAGGGGTTGAGCGATTGCACGATTGCTGGCTTGATGACCCACTACCGCCAGTGCTCTGGCGGCAACCGCCATCTGTTTTCCCACAAGCTGAAGTGGCAGCGGCGGTCAGTGCAGAGCGATGTGCTGAGCGTGGAAGAAATCCAAGCGGTGCTGAGTGACCTGGAGACCAACGACCCCTGGTATTACCCGTTATTTCTGCTGTGGCTCAGCACGGGGCTGCGAAATGCCGAAATCAGGGGCTTGACCTGGGATTGCATCCGCTGGGAAGAAGGTGAGCTGCTGGTGATGAAGAGCCTGCGGCGTGACGGGTATTCCAGCGGCAAGGTGGAGTGGGCTCCCACGAAGACAGGCAAGGAGCGTGTGGTGCCACTGACCCCTGAGGTGCTGGAGACCTTGAGGCAGCACCAGTGGGAGATGGAGCAACTGGGTGTGTATGAGCCTTATGGACTGGTTTTTGTCACTCCCACCAGCCACACGAATATCTACGACCATCTGGTGGGTCGTGTGTGGCACCGCTCGTTGGAGCGTTGTGGATTGAAGCCCCGCCGCCTCTACGCCCAGCGGCATTCCTTTCTCAGTCACGCCTTGGCGATGGGAAACTCACCAGCTGATTTGGCAGCGGCGGCAGGTCACTCCACGAAGATGCTGCTTGATACCTACGCCAAACCAACAGGCAGATTGAAGATGCCGAGTTGGCAGACAGCCTGATAGGAAAACCAAAAAGGATGCTTATTTCTAAGCTATAAAAGTGGGTGCGTCGTCAGGTGATGCAACAGGGAAATAGTAATAAAAACAAGCCTGCGTGAAGTGTCGCCCTTGTTGGCTTTGCCTGCGGATATTGGAGTGTCAGCAAATCCTCATATGGCGACCCCTGTAAAAACAACAACTCGCATAAATAATCACTGCCCGTAGTGCTTACTCGGTGGATTGAGAAGCGCCAACCGCATAGCGGCAAACTGCGAGCAACTAACAGAAGAGATGTGCTGGATGCCGAAGGGTGTGCCAGTGCTTAAGCGTGAAAAGAAACAGGAGAAAATCAAATGACCTCAATACAAGCCCAAATACATCAACAAGAGCGCAGGCAAGCCCAGCGGTTGAAGCAAAATATCAAACGCCTCATCACAGGCGAGCTCCAGAGCATCAACCCTTGGTGGTTTATTAGCTTCCACTACCGAGACCACCACAGCAAAGAAGATGAGTTGCTCCAGGATGTTGCCG